>JBEAVX010000886.1:0-4148 GCA_041160755.1 Pseudomonadota bacterium | reverse complement strand
GTCATGCAGGCTACGGTCAACGACGAGCATGTAGATGTAGTCGTGAAGGCCGTCAGCGAAATACACCTTCGCGTTTGGGCCAAGCTCTTGTTGAATCGCTCGGGTCAGCTTTTGAACGATGCGCGGATCGCGGGCCATGTTCACCTCAGAAGTTCCGTGAGACGTTTACTACGACCTGAGCCGCTTCCTTGAAGCACTCTGCTTCAGCTCTGCTGCTGGGGTTCGGCGAATAGTGAAGCTCAGAGCTCCAGCTCGCGACAAGATTCAGACGACGCAACAGCTCCGACTCACTCTTGCGCAGTTGCATCGTGTCACGAAGTCGAATGAACCCAGGATGAAAGGCTGTAATCCACGAGGCTGAGTGCGTGCGATGAATCTGAGGATCTGCCTTGAGCGCGAACCTCCTCCCGAGGACTGGGTTCAAGTCCTCAAGCTTGTCTACCCAGTACCCATAGAGGTACCTAGCGCCAAGCCATCGTTCTGCACCAAGGAGCGCCTCGGCGTCCTCATAGCGCCGCAGGGACGCCGCCCGCATCGTCGTCAGGCCACTGTTCATTCATCGCTCCACAGCCGGATGGGTCGCACAACTCCCATCGGATATGCAACAACCCGTCAATAAAACAATCACCAATCTGTCAGTTCCGTCAATCCCCTGGCCCGACGCCCCCCACCGGCGCTAACCGACCCAGGCGCCGTGGTAGGTCTCGGGCACGGCGTGGTCAAACCAGGCGACGCCGACAGGGCCGTCTTCGGGGCGCTCGCCGTCGAGCACGCCCACGCCGCTGACCTGCTGGTGGCCGTCGTAGATGAGCGTCAGCGCCCACACGTCCTGCTCATCGGGGCCACGTCTCACCGGCACGGGCTCGCTGCAGCGCCAGTGGGACGGCGGCACCCAGCCCCGATGCCGGCCCTCGCGCCAGTCCAGCCGCGCGATCCCCTGCTCCTTCGCCCCCCAGATCGTCCAGATGCGCTCGGCCGTGCCGCCCTCCCGGTCGGGGTGGACCCGGGGGAACTCACAGCCTTGATCCCAGAGCTCCTCGCTGGTCAGGGTCCCGGCGCTCAGGTTGAGGGTCGCCCGGTGCATCCGCCCGGCGTCACTCTCGGCGCTCACGTCGTCGGTCTCTTTGGCCAGCTCGTTCAGGTTCAGCTTGGGGTAACGAACGTAGTCCACCTGAATCTGCTCGTTCGCCAACGAGACGCCCTGAACGGGGTGGAAACACCAGAAGGCCTCGGTGGTGAAGCGGCGCGGCTGCTCGGGGGCGTCGATGGGCACGACGATCACCTCGGTGCCGCGCTCGGGCTCCCACTTGAACAGGCTGGCGAGGTCGCCGAGGGCCAGCATGGCCTTGAAGACCTGCACGACCGCCGGGGAGACGAAGAAGACGAGGTGCCGCTCGGTCACGATGAAGTCGTGGAGCATCACCGGGGCGTCCAGCGGGATGGCGCAGAGGCGCTTGACGGGCTCGCCGTCGGGCATGGCGTAGACGTCGAGGGTGGTCACCCGGCCGTAACGCAGCCCGAAGTTGTAGGTGGTGCGCCGGGCGTTGACCCGGTGGGGGTGCGCCGAGAAGGCCCCGAGCAGCGCGCCGTCGAGGGTGGTCTCGCCGAGGGTCTCTAAGGTCTCTGGGTGGAGGACCGTGGGCAGACCCGCCTCACACAGGGCCAAGAGCTGACCGCCGTGCCAGAGGACGCTGGTGTTGGCCGGGTTGCGGCCCTCACCCTTGAGCTGGTGGTAGAGGCGGGTGAGCCACGGCGCCCCGGAGCCGTAGAGGCGCCGACCGGCGGCGCGCTCACGCTTGAGGCCGTCGGTCTCGACGACCCGGGCGGCCCCCTGGGCGGCGCCGCCGCCAAAACGCACCGCCGAGATGGCCCCATCGGCCTCGAAGGCGTGCCGCAGGCGCTTGCCGTGCAGCTCAAAGAGCCCGGGGCCGTTGCGGTAGAGGGTGCCGTGAAGCCCCTCGGGCAGACGACCCTCGATCCGAAGCGGCTCAAAACCATGGCCGCGGGAGAGGTTGTTGTTCAGCGGCCGCCAGTCGGCCGGGAGCTTGGCTTGAGCGTTCATCAGGCACGTCCAGGGTCGCGTTGTTCTTTAGTGTAAACGACGTTTACAATGTGGTCAACGCTTATTTAATTGGCGCGGCGACCGTTGACCGGCCCCCACGACACGCTAAGAGCCTGCCGATGCCCCACGAACGTTACCATCACGGCGATCTCCGGCGCGCGCTGCTCGACGCGGCGATGGCGCTGATCGAAGAGAACGGCGGCCCCCACGGCTGGTCACTCCGAGAGGCCGCCCGACGCGCGGGGGTCTCGCCGGGCGCGCCCTACCGTCACTTCGAGGACAAACAGGCGCTCTTGGTGGCCTTGGGTGTGGAGGGGCTGGAGCGCCTGAACGCCCTGTGCGCTGAAGAGGCCGCCGCCCGCGAGGCCGATCCGCTCTCCCAGTTCCGGGCCATGGGCATCGCCACGGTGCGCTTCGCCGCGCACAACCCGGTTCATTACCGGGTGATGAACCTGCCCGAGGTCTTGCAGGCCCTCAAGCCTCACATCCAGCCCGCGCAAGATCGGGTGGACGCCATGGTGGACGCGGCGGTCGCCCAGCCCGGGGTGCGGCTCGACGACGCATCGCTGCTGAGCCTCGCGGGCCAGGCCATGGTCTACGGCATCGCCCGCATGTTTGTGGACGGCCACTTCGCGGCGATGGGCGTCGGCCCCGAGCAGGCGGAGCCCCTCGCGGCGCGCCTCACGGAGATCTTGGGGACCGGCTTCTTCGCCACCGACTCCGCGCAGACGACGGCGGTCCAGGCTGGCCTCGCCGAAGGTAAACCTGATCCAACCCTACAACAGCCCGATCACCAATCTGTCAATTCCGTCAAATCGGTTGGCCCCGGCGAGGATCTCAGCTATGATCCCGACGCTCTCTGACAACCCAACCGCATGAGGTGCCTCACGGCGACGCCGTGGGGTGAAACGGGAAGTCGGTGTGGCCTTTGGGCCGATTCCGACGCGGCCCCCGCCACTGTGACCAGGGACGTCCTCCGCACATGCCACTGCGCCATCGGCGCGGGAAGGCGCGGAAGGACGGCTTGACCTGGGAGCCAGGAGACCGGCCTCATCGTGACGACACGACCGCTCTCCGGGGATGGAGGGCCGGGCTCCTCCGCGTTCGCGGGCGCTCGGCGCTGCCTTGAGGGCGGAGGACCCATGACCCTCTACGCCCTGCTCTCGCTCACCGCCGCCTTCGCCCAGGAGGAGGAGCCGCGCTCTGCCCCGAGCGCAGCGTCGGGCGCGGAGATCACCGTCGAGGCCCAGGCCCCGGGCGCGCGGGCCCTGGACGATCCCACGAGCGTCACGATCATCGAGGTCGATGAGCGCCTCTCCGCCGCCGCCGACCTCGCCGACGTCATCGAGACCGCCACGGGCACCACCGTCGTTCAGCTCGGCGGCCTGGGCGACCTCAGCGCGGTGAGCATTCGCGGGTCGAGCTTACGCCAGGTCCAGGTCTTTCTCGACGGCGTGCCGCTCAACCCCGACGGCAGCGCCGTCGTCAACCTCTCCGAGCTGCCGCTCCAGGCCTTCTCTCGGGTCGAGGTCTACCGGGGGAACGCCCCGCCGGTCTTCGCCGCCGCGCCGATGGGCGGGGTGATCAACCTCGTGAGCCAGCCCGGCGCGCCGACCCCCCGGGCCCGGGCCTCCGTGGGCAGCTACGGCACTCTCCAGGGTGGCGCTTCAGGGGGTGCGAGCGCCCCGCGCTGGGGCGGTCAGACCGACCTCTGGCTCATCGCTGAAGGGATGCGCACCCAGGGCGACTTCGACGCCTTCTCCGACAACGCCACGCCCTACAACCCCCTCGACGACGCGCTGGGCCCCCGGGTGAACAATCAAAAGGCCCAGGTGATGACCCACGCCCGGGCCCGCTACATCGGCGCCTCGGGCCGGGTGACCTTGGTGTCGAGCCTGCTGCAGCGCGGCGAGGGCCTGCCCGGCCCGGTGGAGAGCCCCGCCGCCCGCGCCCGCTTAGACACCACCCGCCACGTCGGCGTGCTGGAGGCCGAGCGCTGCGGCGAGCTGGCCATCGTGCAGGCCCGGGCCTTCCGCACCGACCGCGTCGAGCGTTTTGACGACCGCGACGGTGAGCTCGGCAGCGG
>JBEAVX010000849.1:0-2766 GCA_041160755.1 Pseudomonadota bacterium | reverse complement strand
TGGCTCATACAGATCTCCAGGGCGAGGCGCCCCGGAGTCGCGGCGCTCGCTCAGTGAAGCCCCGCGCACGGCGGGGCGGTGGGGGTTCAGAGGGCGAAGACGACGCGCATCACGGATCCCGAGCATGGGAGGTGAGGTGGGTGCAGGAGCATGTCAGGGCGAAGGAGCAGGATGGCCGAGGCCTTGGGGGAAGTCAAGTCGCCGAGGGCTCAGGCCAAGGCCGCGATCGGCGTCATCAAGCGGTTGATGTACGGCATGTGCGGCTTGAGCTCCTCGATCGCCCAGCGCCCAGCGCGGCCCACGTCCTCGACAGACGCCACGAGCTGCATCGGGCTCAGGGTGCGCTGGAGCGGCAGATACACCGTGGCGTAGGGGATGTTCCGCGTGACGTTCGCCCGGGCGATCTGCTGGATGGGGTAGATCAACAGGCTGGAGGCGCGCGGGGGGAAACAGTCGATGGCGAGGATGACGTGGTTTCGTACGCCGCCGAGCTTGCCCTCCATCGCCTCACGGAAGCCCACCCGGGCCGGCACGTTGTTCACCACGCCGCCTTCAGTGAGCCGGGTGATGCCGCGCTCGGCGTAGAGGCGATCGAGGAGCATCTTCATCCGTTTGTCGTCGCGGTGGACGTCGTAATGCAAGAGCCCCGGCACAGACGCCGAGAACCCCGCGCAGTCGAGCACGTCCATCTCTTCAGTGCCTGGGTCGGCGCCGAAGACCACCTCCCGCAAGGACTGTGGGTTGTTGGCGAACTCGGCGAGGATCTGCGCGAGGGTGGCGATCTTGCCCAGGCCGCGCAGGCGAAACGCCCCGCCCGGGCGCACCACGTCGTCCAAGAAGTGCTCGTAGAAGTCCAAGGAGTGGCGCATCGCGTCTACGGTGAGGCCCGTGCCGATGATACGCATCGGGATCGCCAGCTCGTTGATGCGCGCGACCTCGCCGGTCTCCGTGCGCAGGAAGTCGCCGAGCGCGGCGCGAAGGTGCAGGCGTAAGGTGGCGGGCAGGCCGTAGCGGGAGGGCTCGGGGGCGAGCTGAAAGACCGTGTTGAACGAGAGGCGTTTGTTCGCCTCTTGGAGCTGGGCGGCGTCGTAGAACTTGCTGCGGGCGCGGAAGGTGCCCAACAAGGCGCCGATGGACGTGCCGCAGATGAGATCGGGCACCAGATCGTATTTCGCGAGCTTGGAGAACACCCCGGCGTAGCCGTAGCCCGCGCCGCCGCCGCCGCCGAGCACCAAGACGAGCTTGCGGGTGCAGACCTCGCGGTCGAGGGCCTCGCGGTCGAGGCCGAGGTGGTTGATCAAGGCGTCCCGGCGCTGGCGGGTGGCGGTCACGAGCTCGGGCAGCACCCGGGCCGCCGCCCACAGGCCCTCGGACTCATCCCGCAGGCGGGCCTCTAAGCTCTCGCGCACCCGCCAGGCGAAGGGGGAGAGCGCGTCGCGCAGGTCGTGATCGTGGCCGTCCACGTCCCGGGCGGCGCAGAGCTTGGCGAAGTTGATGACGTAACGCAGGGCGTCGACGACGGGGCCGTCGAGCTCGCCCGGGCGCTTGAGCGCGCGCTCGACGACCTGGCGCTCCAGGGCCTCGAAGGGCTTCCGCTGCTCCATCAGCTCGCGGCTGGAGGTGACCTCAAACCCGCGCTTCACCGCGCGCCTCCTTGGCCAGGGCGCCAGAAGCCTGAGACCTCAGCGGCCGGGTCTACGGCGGAGCGGGGCGTCCACCACGGCGGGTAAAACGCCGCGTAGTCGCGCCAGCCGAAGCGGCGGTCGACGAGCACGACGACGCCTCGGTCTTGAGGGCCCCGCAGCAGGCGGCCCGCGGCCTGCACGACGCGGCTCATGCCGGGGGTGAGGTAGGCGTAGAGGAATCCTTGGCCATACCGAGTCTCGAACCGCTCCTGCATCAGCTCTCGCTCCAGCCCGACCTGGGGCAACGCCGGGCCGACGATGATCACGGTCTGAAGGATACCCCCAGGAAGGTCAACCCCTTCAGCGAACACGCCGCCGAGCACCGCGTGCAGGGCGCGGGGCGGGCCGATCTCCCGCAGGCGATCGAGCATCGCGAGGCGCTCGTCTTCGCTCATCTTCGGCCTCTGCACGAGGCTCTCGCGGCCTGACACCTCGGCCAGCGGGGCGAGATCTCGCAACAACGAGAAGGCGCTGTAGAAGATGGCGACGTTGCCCGGCGTGGCCGAGATCAGCTCCCCCAAGAGCGCGCCGGTCTTGGCGCGGTGGGCGTCGCGGTCGCGGTAGGTCGTGGACACGCGGGGTGCCACGACGACGTGCAGGTTGTCCGGCGGGAAGGGCGAGGCGTGCTCGACCACATCGACGCGCTCTTCAGGCAAACCCAGCAGATCGCGGTAGAAGCTCGGCGGCGAGAGCGTCGCCGACATCAGCACCGCCCCGTGCAGCTCGGCGAAGCGCCGCCCCATCCAGGCCGAAGGGTCCAGACACACGAGCTTGAGCGCCGGCCGGGGCCGCCCACGCCAGATGGCGACGAGGTCTTCGCTCGCGCCGTACTGCTCGGCCTCGTCCAAGGCCGCGACGAGGTCGATGAGCGCCCGGGCGACGTGCTGGTAGCTGTCGCCGCCGCCGTCGGTGGGGCGGTCACGCCGGGCCAAGGCGTACTCGACGGCCAGCTCATCGACTCGGTCGCGCAGGTCACGCAGCACACCCCGGCGAAGGCCCACCACGGCCTCGCCTTGGTCACTCACGGGGCCGTCGATGTCCAAGCCGGCGTCGACGATGAGCTGCTCCAGCTCCTCCATGA
>JBEAVX010000441.1:0-10698 GCA_041160755.1 Pseudomonadota bacterium | reverse complement strand
CCTCAGGCGTGTGGCCCGCGCTCAAGGCCGAGTCGCCCAACGACAAGAACCCCATCACCCCCGAGAAGATCGAGCTGGGCCGGATTGTACTTCGACACCCGCCTCTCAAAGAACCAGGAGCTCTCCTGCAACTCCTGCCACATGCTCGACAACTTCGGCGTCGACAACAAGCCGACGTCCACCGGCCACAAGGGCCAGCTCGGCGGGCGTAACTCCCCCACGGTGTACAACGCCGCGTTCCACAGCGTCCAGTTCTGGGACGGCCGCGCCGCCGACGTCGAGGCCCAGGCCAAAGGCCCCGTGCTGAACCCCGTCGAGATGGCCATGCCCTCTGAAGAGGCCGTGGTCAACGTGATCAAGTCCATCCCGGGCTACGCCGATCTCTTCGCCAAGGCCTTCCCCGGCGAGGCCGACCCCATCACCTACGACAACATCGCCAAGGCCATCGGCGCGTTCGAGCGTAAGCTCGTCACCCCCGCGCGTTACGACCAGTTCGTCAGCGGCGACGAGAAGGCCATCACCGAGGCCGAGCAGAAGGGCCTCAAGACCTTCATGGAGGTCGGCTGCGGCTCCTGCCACATGGGCGCCACCTTCGGCGGCACGATGTACCAGAAGCTCGGCGTCGTGAAGCCTTGGGACACCAAAGACATGGGCCGCTTCGACGTCACCAAGAACGAGGCCGACAAGCTGATGTTTAAGGTGCCGTCCCTGCGCAACGTCGAGAAGACGGGCCCGTACCTGCATGACGGCTCCGTCGCGAACCTCCCCGAGATGATCAGCCTCATGGCCACGCACCAGCTCGGCCGGGAGCTGACCCCGGAGCAGGTCAACGACATCGAGGCCTTCCTCAAGACCCTCACCGGCAAGCCCGCGGACGAGGCGTACATCGCCAAGCCCACCTTGCCCGAGAGCGGTCCGAGCACCCCGAAGCCCGATCCCACCTGAGCCGCGACACCCTGCGATCCGTCAGATCCCGGCGCGTTGGCGTAGAATCGGCGGATGGCACGCAGGACGCTCAGCCGATGGTGGACGCGCCTCGCCCTCGTCGTCACGTTGGTGGCGGCGGGGTGCGAGGCGCCTTCGCTTCAGGACTCCGCGGGCGAAGACAGCCCCGTCGTCCCCTGGCCCGAAGGCGTCACCTTGGGTCCAGAGCGCGCCTGTGAGGCGCCGCTGCCTGGCCCGGCCTACGCCGAGGTCGGAGGCGACTGGGGGCTCGTGGCGGCGAAGAACGCCGAGGCGGATCACCTCGACGGCGGCGGCCTCCTCGTCGCGGATCTCAACGGTGACGGCGCCTTGGACCTCGTCTATGGCTTCGCTGGGGAGCCTCTGCGCCTCGGGCTCCGTCAAACCCTCGATAGCTTCGAGGTCCGGGAGCTGCCCGTCAACAGCGCCGCGCTCTCCGCCGCTGAGCTCAGCGGGGACGGCCTCATCGACGTGATCATCGGCGGCGGTGAGCCCGCGTGGCTCCAGAGCCTCGGCGACGGCGGCTACGCCCAACCCCAGGCCCTGCCGTTCTTGGGGCGTGGGGTCGCGCTCACTCGTTCCCCGGCGCCCCTCGATCTGGAGGGTGACGGCGATCTGGATCTGTTCGTCCCCGCCACGGCGCCCGCGACGGACGAGCACGCCCAGGACTACCTGCTCATCGGCGACGGCGCGGGGGAGCTCGTCGAGGATCGGGAGCGTCTGGAGGTGACCCTCGCCCAAGGTCGGGCCTTCTCGGGCCTCGTGCTGGACGTGGAGGGGGACGGCGACCCCGACGTGTTCGTCGACAACGACATGGGCGCCCAGCACGGCGGCGATGTGCTCTGGCGGAACGACGGCGCGGGGGGGCTCGAAGACGCCCGGGAGGACTGCGCCTGCGGCATCGTGCACAGCGGCATGGGCGGGGACGTCGGCGACGTCAACAACGACGGCGCGCCGGACCTCTACTTGGGCGCCACCTCCGCCAACCGCCTGCTCCTCCAAGACGACGGCGCCTTTGTAGACGTCACCGCCGCCACGGGCGCGGACCCGCTGGACTCTGACCAAGACATGAGCTGGGGCGTGATCTTCTTCGATCACGACAACGACGGCCTTCAGGATCTCCTCGTCGCCGAGGGCGACCTCTGGGCGGCGGACCACGGCGGCACGCCCCAAGACGCGCCGATTCACCTGCTCGCCCAGACCGACACCTTCAGCTTTGAGGATCGTGCCCCGGCCTTGGGTTTGGATCGCCTGGGATCTTGGCGCGCGGTGAACGCCGCCGATCACAACGATGATGGTGTGCTTGACCTGATCATCACCGAGATCACGGATCGGCCATTGGTGCTTCTGTCGACAGGCTGCACTGAGGCGGGCTGGATCGCCGTCGACGCGCCCTTGGGCAGCCGGATCGAGGTCGAGGCCGGCGGGCGCACGGTGGTGGACTGGGCGCACCCGCAGTCGGGCATCGGCGCGGCGGGGCCCCTGCGGGTTCACCTGGGGCTAGGAGAGGCCCAGACCGTAGACGTGCTGCGCGTGATCTTGCCTTGGGGGGGCGGCACGATCACCGTGCCTGGGCCGATCCCGGCGCGCCGGGTGATCACCGTCGAGGCGGCCCCGTGAGCGGCGGGCGGGGCACGTTCGCGGGGATCCTGGCGGCGGTGACCCTCCCGGCGATCCTGCTCTGGCCGCTGCCGATCGCCGCGCCCGAGCGCCTCCTCGGCGCGCCCAACGGGGAGATGGCGACCCACCTCTGGCGTCTCTGCGCTGTCTGGCGGGCGGGGGCGGTGTACGGCGCCCCGTCTGATCGGGTCGCCTGGCCGCGCGGCGTGGAGGTGACGATCGTAGATCCCCTCCACCTGCCGATCTTCGGGCTCGGCCTCGGCTTGGGCGGCCCAGCGCTGGCCGCGCACCTCATCGTGTGGGCGGGGCTCACCGTCGCCGGGCTCGCCAGCCTCGCCTTGGCCCGGGTGACCGGCGCGGGCCTCGCGGGGCAGGGGCTCGCCTTGGCCTTGGGCGTGAGCTGCCCGGGGCTCCTCGGCGTGGCGAGCCACGGCATGACCGAGAGCTTCGGCGCGGGGTGGGTCGTGGCCCAGCTCGCCGCGCTGTTGTGGCACCTGGAGGCCCCGAGCTGGCGGCGGGGGCTCACCTTCGCCGCGCTGTTGGGGGCGACGGCCCACGCCGGGCCTTACAACGCGGTCTGGGCGGCGATCCTCGATCTCGCCGTGGCGCTCTCGCGGCCCCGCGCCCTGCACATCACGGCGCCTGTGGGGCTCCTCGGCGGGCTCCTGTGCGCGCCGCCGTTGTGGTTCGCGCTGCACCAAACAAGCGGCCAGCCCGGCGGGGAGCGCGCGCCCCAGATCGGCGGCGCGATGCGGCTGGGGGGCGGCGCCGAGGTCTTGGCCTTCTTTCGACCGGAGTGGTCCACCCCCGAGGGCCAGGTCTTCCCGGCGTATCTCGGCGTCGTGGCGCTGATCCTCGCCGGGATCGGCGCCTGGCGCCTCGGCGCGCGTCGGGCGGCGCCGTTCGTGGTGGGGGTGATCACCTTTGTGGCGCTCTCGTGGGGGCCTTGGCTCTTGCACGACGGCGACTGGGTGACGATCGGCGGGGAGAAGGTGGCGGGGCCGGTGTCGTGGCTCCAGACGCTCGCGCCGCCGCTGGAGCGCCTGACCCGCTGGCACCGGGCGGCGGCGGTGGCGTGTCTGCTCTGCGCGCCGCTCGTGGCGGCGTCGATCCGTCGGCCGGGGGTGGCGGCGGTGGCGGCGCTCGCGCTCCTCGCTGACGCCCGCCTGGGCGCGGGCATCGGGCTCCGCCCGTCGACGCTGGTGATGCCAGACGCCGAGGCCCTCGCGGTGATCGACGGCCCGGTGATGGAGCTGCCCAACGACCACAGCGCCAACCTGCCCGGGCGTGTGCTCGGCGAGAACCTCCTCGCCCAGACCCTCCACGGCCAGCCCACGGACGCCGTGCTCTACCCGAGCCCCGCCGACCCCGAGACCTCCCTCGCCGCGCACACGCTGACCCAGGCGATCCTGCGGGCCGACGCGGGGCCGACCGTTGACGATCGCCGGGCCGCGGCGTCCCTCGCCGCCGCGCGCGGCGCTCGTTGGCTCTTGGTGTGGCCGGCGCGCTTTGGGCTGAGCGACACCCCCGGGCTCACCGCCGCGTTGGGCCCGCCCGCCGGGGCGGGGCCTGGGCTCGTGATCTACCGGCTGCCGGAGCCGCCGAGCCCCTCACGCTGAATCATCTCCAGCAGGCCCGTGGGGTTGTCGACGTGCACCCAGTGGCCGGCGTCGGGGAGCAGGTGCAGGTGGACATCGCCCGGGGCGGCGGCGAAGCGGGCGAGCTCCTCCGGGGACCACCGCTCGCTGCGCTCGGCGCGCACGACGTCGACTCGTGTGTGGCGGTCGGGGTCGTCGAGGTAGGTCCAGGCGTCGGTCACCGCGTAGTCTTGGAGCAAGGCCGAGATCACGTCGAGGTCAAACCGCCACCGCAGCCCGTCCCCGGTGGAGCGCAGGTTCGTCGTCATCCACTGGGCGAGGCTCAACGAGAAGCCCTGGGCGGTGAGCAAGGTGACGAGCTCCTCGCGGCGTGTGTACCGATCGGGCAGGCCCCGCAGGGCGAGCACGACCTGGGCGACCTCGGAGCTCACCGCCAAGGCAACATCCGGGCGCCCGGGCGGCGCGTCGAGCACCCACACGCGCTCCACAGGCTGACCCCGAGACTCTGCGAGCTGGGCGAGGGCCAAGGCCACCTTTCCCCCGAAGCTGTGCCCGACGATCACGCTCGGGGTGATCCCCAGGCCCACGGTGAGCGCCAGCACGTCCTCCGCGCAGGCGGCGACGGTGTGCGGCGGCGCGCCGGAGGGGCTGTCGCCGTGGCCGCGCAGGTCCGGCAAAAGAAAGCCCCACTCGGGCGTCGCCAGGGCGAGCTGCCGCGCGAAGGTCCGAAGGTTGGTGCCTGAGCCGAGGATGCCGTGCAGCACGACGGCCCAGCGGGTCGGCTGGGCTGTCGGCGCGGTGAGCTGGAAGGAGCGGAGCGGGGCAGGGGAGCCGAGGGGCGCGCTCGTCGGGGATGCAGTCGTCGTCATACGCCGTCCCTAACCCCCTCACCACGCGAGGCCAGGGGCGCCTCGCCCGGTTATAGCGCCGCCCGACCTCGACCTCTGGAGCGCCCTCCATGCTCGACCCCCGCCAGTTCGAAGATGAGCCCGAGCTCATCCGCGAGACCCTCGTCCGCCGCCACGCCAGCCCCGAGACCCTGAGCTCCCTCGACCAGATCGTGCAGCTCAACCAGCGTCGTCGGGCGCTGATCCTCGAAGGGGAGCGCCTGTTGGCCCTGCGCAACGAGCTCTCCCCGACGATCGGCCAGTTGATGAAGGCCGGGAAGAAGGACGAGGCCGCGCCGCTGCAAGAGCAGGTCCGCGAGGCCACGGCGAAGGCCAAAGACTTAGAGACCCAGAAGCAGGAGGTCGAGGCCGCCCGCGCGGAGCTGATCTGGGCGATCCCCAACCTCCTCGACCCCCGGGTGCCGACGGGCGACTCCGAGGCGCAGAACGAGGAGCTCCGCCGCTGGGGCACGATCCCCAGCTTCGACTTCACCCCCAAGACCCACGATGAGCTCGGTGAGCGCCTGGGCATCATCGACTTCGCCGCCGCCGCGCGTATGTCGGGGGCCCGGTTCTCGGTGCTCAAGGGCGCCGGGGCGGCCCTGGAGCGCGCGCTCATCAGCTTCTTCATCGACATGCACGTCCGCGAGCACGGCTACACCGAGGTCTTGGCGCCGTACATCGTCTGGGCCTCGACGATGCAGGGCACGGGGCAGCTCCCCAAGTTCGCCCAAGACATGTTCAAGCTCGCCGAGCCGCTCAACGGCCAAGACGCCTACCTGATCCCCACCGCTGAGGTGCCGGTCACGAACCTGCACCGCGAGGAGATCCTCGACGCGAGCGAGCTGCCCAAGGCCTATGTGGCCTTCACGCCGTGCTTTCGGGCCGAGGCGGGCACCCATGGCCGCGACACCAAGGGCCTCATCCGCCAGCACCAGTTCCACAAGGTCGAGCTGGTGCGGATCACGAGCGCTGAGGACAGCGACGCCCAGCACGAGCTGCTCACCGGCCACGCGGAGGAGTGCCTCAAGCGCCTGGGCCTCCCTTACCGCGTGCTGCGGCTGTGCTCGGCGGACATCAGCTTCAACGCCCGCCACTGCTACGACCTGGAGGTCTGGCTGCCCGGCCAAGGCGCCTACCGGGAGATCTCGTCTTGCTCGACCTTCGGCGACTTCCAGGCCCGGCGGATGGCCACGCGTTACCGCCCCGAAGGCGACGGGAAAAAGCCCGGAAAACCGCGGCTTGTGCACACCATCAACGGCTCGGGCCTCGCCGTGGGCCGCACGCTCGTGGCGATCTTGGAGAACTACCAGCAGGCCGACGGGAGCGTCGTCGTGCCCGAGGCGCTGAGAAGTTACCTCGGCGGCCTTGACCGCATCCCAGCCCCAGATTAAGTGTTGTGTGTCGCGCCGGGGAGGTGTGGCCGAGCGGTTGATGGCACCGGTCTTGAAAACCGGAGACCGTAAAGGTTCGTGGGTTCGAATCCCACCGCCTCCACCTCCTCAACGTGTCGTTCTTTCAAGTCTGGAGACGTGACCGAGTGGCCGAAGGTGCACGATTGCTAATCGTGTGTAGGATCAAAAATTCTACCGAGGGTTCGAATCCCTCCGTCTCCGCCACTTTGGCTTGAGCGTGAACCCTCTTCGGGCCTCCTCTC
Organism: Pseudomonadota bacterium; assembly: GCA_041160755.1. Taxonomy (GTDB): domain Bacteria; phylum Myxococcota_A; class UBA796; order UBA796; family CAJQPC01; genus JADKFE01. Next base: position 3,973 of record JBEAVX010000441.1, on the reverse strand, counting down.
AAGCGTGTCCTCTCAGAAGTGCTCCTGCGGCTATAGCTCAATTGGATAGAGCGTCGGACTACGGATCCGAAGGTTGGGGGTTCAACTCCTCCTGGCCGCACCATCAAACCCCTTGAAGAGTTCGCTCTTCAAGGGGTTTTTTGTCTCTGCGCCGCTTGAACCACACAAGCCTCCCGAGGAGCGGCCATGGTCGCTCCCCGAGAGGGGCTGTGCGCAGCGGGCTCAGGCGCAGCCTATCCAGGCTCAGCGGTCGGAGCTCAAGAACATGTACACCGCCCCGGCGTTGGTGTCGGACGAGCCGTTGCCGTCTACGTCACCGTCATAGCCGTAGTCGGTGAGCACGACGTCGAGGAGGCCGTCGTTGTCGAGGTCGGCCTGGCGGTGGGGCATCGCGTGGGTGAAGTACACGCTGCCGTCGGTGCTGCTGCCCTTCACCGACGCCAAGACGTCGTCGTCTTCGATGGCGCCGGAGATGTCGCCGGGGAAGACGTAGAGCCGACCGCCGCTGGACTCCACCCCGAAGAAGATGTCGAGCAGGCCATCGCCGTCGAGGTCTGCCGTCGCCCGGGCCACGGTGGGCTTCGCGGACGTCGAGAAGTCGATGAGCGTGTCGGCCTCGGACGCGAGGATCGCCCCGCCGCCCTTCATCGCCGCCGCGCCGCGCACGATGCCCAGGTCGCCGTCGGCGCCGTGCCAGAAGAACAGCTCCCCTTTGCCGTCGCCGTCGGTGTCGGGCAGGGCCCCGGCGATGGTGCCGACGTAGTCGCTCGACGCCTCGCCGGTCACGACGGTCTCGGCGCTGGTCTTGAACGTAGACGCCGAGGCGCTGTACTCCGAGGCCTTGCCCCACAGCACATAGACCTCGCCGTCGTTGGTGGCGGTCTTGTCGGCGTTGATGTCGCCGAACACCCAGTCCTCGTAGCCGTCGCCGTCGAGGTCGGCGCCGTCAGAGAGCGCCTCATACGCCGCCGTGCCGTTGCCTTCAGTCGTCCAGCGGGCCTCGACGGAGGTGAGGGTGATCGTGCCGCTGTTCCCGCCGTAGAGCAGGCCGACGTAGTTCTTGTTGGAGCCTGAAGACGACGAGGGGCTGTAGTCAAAGAGCAGCTCATCCAGGCCGTCGGCGTTGAGGTCGGCCCGGGCGACGGAGCGACCGACGTAGTAGCCGCTGGAGGAGCCCTTCACCGTCGTGTGGGCGTCGCCGAGGCCGCCGGTCTTGCCCGCGAGGCGATCGACGTCGATGAGGTAGAGCCCGCCGAAGGAGCTGGAGCCGTAGTAGCCGCCGACGACCAGGTCCGAGACGCCGTCGCCCTCAAAGTCATCGAGGTAATGCAGCGCCGTGCCCAGGCCCTCGTTCGAGGTGAGGCCGACGAAGCTGTCCGAGGCCTTGTCGACGGTGCTGCCGTCGGCGGGCAGGCCGTCTTTGCTCATGAACAGGTAGACCGCCCCGGCCGCGGAGCCCGCGTTGCCTCGGGCGCCCACGGCGAGGTCGTCTTTGCCGTCGCCGTCGATGTCGCCGACGGTGGCGCTGTAGCCGAAGAACGTCGCCGAGGACTTCGCGTTGTAGCGGGTCGTGGCGCTGGAGGTGGCGACGTCTTGGTCTGTGGCGCCGTTGCAGTTGTCGAGCTTGCCGTTGAGGCGCTCTAGCGCGTCGGGGGTAAGCCTCGGCGTCGGTGTCGTCGCAGTCGCTGCCTTTGCCGTAGGCCTTCGAGCCGTAGGTGTCGCCGTCTTGATCGTAGTCGTTGTCCCCGGCGCAGTCGCCGTCGACGCCGTCGTACCAGACGTCTGGGCCCCCGGGGAAGATGTCGGCGTTGAGGTCGTTGCAGTCGCCGCCGCCCTTGTCGGGGTCGGGCTCTTTGGCCTTGGCGATCCAGCCGTCCTGGTCTTGATCCCAGTCCGACAGGCCATCGCAGTTCGCGTCGATGTTGTCGTAGTACTCGTCCACCGCGCCGGGGTTGATCTCGGCGTTCTCGTCGTCGCAGTCGTCGCCGCCGGCCTCCTCACGCAGGTAGCCGTCGCCGTCCGCGTCGGTGGCCACGGCGCCGGTCAGCGCCACGGCGATCTCCGGCTCGTCGGGGTCGTTGCTCGTGAGGAGCATCGTCGCCGCCGCCTCGCCGTACTCTGTCGGCGCGTAGTACACCGTGAACTGCAGCGACGACTGGGGCAGCAGCACCACGGTGGACTGGGTGGCGGAGAACGGCGCGCTCAGCGTGACGGTGAGCTCCAAGTCGCCGACGCCGGTGTTCTCGACGACGATCTGGGTCTGGGCGCTGTCGCCGACGTCGTCCAAGACCCCAAAGTCAAGGGCGCGCGCGCTCACGACCAGGTTGGGGAGGAGCTGGTCGTCGTCGGTGTCGTCCGTGGGGATGGGCGTGACGTCTTTGTCGCCGCAGGCCGCCATGGCGAGGCAGGGGAGGACGAGCGCGAGGACGCGGAGCGAGCGCATAGGGGTGAGTCTCCAGAGGAGGTGCTGAGCGGTGCAGTGTAGCGCCAGGAGGAGGCGGTACGCCAGCCTCGCCCCCGGCGCGCGGCGGGGAAGGCCGTTCAGACCATCTCTTCAGCGAGGGTAGGGAGCCTGAAGCTGTCGCGCGTGGCCTGATCGACCGTGTACAGCAAGAACGCCTCGGTCATGCCCACGTCGATCGTCGCCATCGTGATCGGGACGGTGACGAACATGCCCACACAGCACGCCAGGAGCCCGGCCAAGATCCCGCCGAGGCTGACGAGGGCTTGGGCGAAGAGGAAGATGAACAGCTCCCAGCGGTGGCCCGAGGCGAGGCTCCACGAGCGCTCTAAGGCCTGCATCGGGGAGAGCCGCTCCAGCACGAGGCAGTGGGCGCCCAAGGCGAGCCCGAGCTGCACGTAGATCAGCGCCGGAAAGAACAGGGCGATCAGGAGCAAGGCGCCCAAGCCGATCAACATAAAGTTCTGCTGGAACGCGCCGACCATCACCAAGGCGAAGCCGGGAGATCCGGCGACCATGGTGGAGCCGAAGACGATCGCGGTCTTGAGCAGCTTCCACAGCACCATCGGGATCAACAGGTCGGCGCCGGAGAACAGCGGGCCGAAGTCGCCCGCGCCTTCACGCACGAGCTGCTCGTGCAGGCGCAGGTAGCCCGTGTGGACGAAGCTGCGGATCACCATCATGATCCCGCCGCAGAACAGGCTCACCAGCAAGACGATCCCGACGATCCCGAAGATCATCCCCGCCTCGATGCCCCCGGATCCCAGCTCATCGAGCAGGTCCTGGAGCTCCGGCGGCATGTCTTGCACCCGCCCCACGAGGTCGTTGAGCGACGTAGGCAAAGCGCCGAGGCGCTCGCCCCAGTCGTCGAAGTTGTCGTAGCTCGGGGCGTCGCTGCCGCCGCCGCTGCCGTCTTCCTGCAGCTGGATGATCGCCCGCCCGACGTCATCGAAGTTCCCGGCGCCGCCGTTGCCCGCGGTGAACCACATGGCCAAGGCGCCCACGAAGAGCGGAAACGGCGCGAGCTTGAGCGCCGCCCAGCCGTGGCGGAACGCACGAAAAGGGTCAAAAGCCTCGTTGAACTCCACGACATGCTCCCGCGCCGGATTTGGAGCGGAGACTTTATCACGGCGCGTCGTCGCGCTCCGCGTGCGAGAGAGCGGGTTAAGGCGGGCGAATGAACGGAGCGACTCGAACCCGCCTTGAGGCGACCCTGGCGGAGCTGGATCCCAAGGCGCGCCGACACCTGAGCCAGCGCGCGGCGACCTTACAGCGTGAGGCCCGCGCCGAGGTGCGGGCGCAGCGGCGCAAGGGGTTTCGCCGCGCCGGTCCCCAGCCCGACGACGCCTTGCACGAGTGGATGTTGTGGGCGCTCCTGCAAGACGGCGCCGGGGAGGCCCCCGAGCCCGAGGCGCTCGCTGAAGACGCCCGGGCCTCTGACGACGACCGCGTCGGCGCCGTGCTCCGCGCGGCGCGCGGCGCGGTCGTCTTCAGAGGCCAGGGCGTCTTCAG
>JBEAVX010000750.1:0-6474 GCA_041160755.1 Pseudomonadota bacterium | reverse complement strand
GTCAAGGAGCTGCGCCAGCTCGCCCGGCGCGGCGCGACCGTCATTCAGATGGTGCATCATGCCCATCTGGAGCCGAATCGATGCGGTCGCATACCCATCATGGTTCTCTTCATACGCGCCTTTCACCTCAGCATCCCAGACGTGAACATCATCGGCGCGCTGCGGTTGTTTGAGGGCGAGCGCGGTCGGCCAGATGAAGTCATCGAGGCGGAAGTATCCCCCCACGTCGCCCGTTGGTTGGCCCAGCACCCGACCCCCACCGAGGAGGAGCTCGGCTGAGCGTGGGGCGCGGCCACCGCCGCCGCGATCGGGTGGGCCAAGACGATGATCGTCACGATGTGGGGGGCACGCCGAGCGGCGCCGCGCCACAGGCGCGCGCTGCATGACCTGGGAGGTCATGGCCCGGGCATAGGGTCCGGCGCATGTTCAAGACGCGGCCGCTCCCGGCCCGCCTCGCTCCAACCGGAGGAACGCCATGACCCACACCGCCCACAAACACTGGCTCAAGTTCACCGCCTTCGCCATCGCCGTGTTCGGCCCCGTGTTCTCCCTCGGCACCACCCCCACGACAGACGAGGCCGCTCGGCTCAGCTTGGACCTCCTGAGCTGGCCCATCGACGGCGCGACGACCTATGAGCACGCCGACACACGCTTCTTGACCGCGCTCACCGGGGGCTTCCTCTTCGGCTGGGGGGTGATGGTCGGGTGCCTGGAGCGCTGGGTGTACGACCTCGCCCCCGAGGCCGTCCGCCGCAGCGTGCTCACCGGCCTCTGCGCCTGGTTCTTGCTGGACAGCGCGGGCTCGATCGCCTCTGGAAACGCCTCCAACGCCGTCTTCAACGTGCTCGTCCTGCTCACCCTCGTCGGCCCGCTCTGGGTCCCCGCGAAGGGCTGAGGGCGCCGCGCCTCGGGGCGCGTTCGGGAGCGCGCGGGACGCGGCGCGCTGGGCTATACAGAGCCCAGCCAACCGCCGTGGAGCGCCTCATGCCTCGCGTCGCCCTCGTGACCCACGCCCAGGAGTTTCTCGGCCCGCCCGCCGTCCTCGCCTTACGCGCGGCGGGCCTGGAGGTCGTGGCGCTCGACTCGGCCCAGAGCGGCCCCGCTGACGTGGCCGACGCCGTGGCCACCACGCTTGAGGCCTATGGAGCCCTCGACGTCTGCGTGATGAACTCCGCCTTCCCCGCCGAGCGCGCCCCGATCCACAGCCTACGCGAAGACCGGATGCGCGCGGCCTATGAGGCCCTCGTCTTCGGGCCCATGCGCTTGGCCCAGGCCGTCGCGCCCCACATGACGGCGCGCCGGTCGGGCAAGCTCATCTTCTGCACCTCCGCCGCGCCCCTGCGGGGGCTGAGCAACTACTCGGTCTACGTCGGCGCGCGGGGGGCCATGAACGCCGCGACACGCTCCTTGGCCTTGGAGCTCGCCCCGCACAACGTGCAGGTCAACGCCGTCGCGCCGAACTTCATCGAGAGCGAGACCTACTTCCCCAAGGCCCTGATGGACGACCCCGCGGCGCGGGCGAAGATCCTCGGCAACATCCCCCTTGGCCGCCTGGGGCGACCTGAAGAGGCCGGGGCGCTCATCGCTTATCTGGCCAGCCCCGCCGCAGACTTCGTCACCGGCCAGGTGATCCCCCTGGCCGGGGGCTGGGCGTGAGCGCGCCCTGGCGCCCTCCGCATCCCAACCAAAACGTCCGTCGTGGAGGTGCTCATGCCGCTCCTGCTGCTCCTCGCGTGTGTGACTACCCCGCCCGATGACGCCAAGGCGCCGTCCACAGACGCCACAGACTCCGCCGCACAGTCGCCCGAGCCCGTGGACTGTAGCGGGTTCTGCGCGGACACCACGACAGACGCCGACATCGCGCGCTGCTACGCCTGTCGGTGCAAGGCGGCCATGGACGGCTGGCTCCCGGGCCCTGACGAGCTCCAGTGCTCCCTCGGGGCGCCGATCGTGACCTACACCGCCGACGCCGAGGGCGCGCTGACCCCGCTCCTAGAAGACGCCGCCACCTGCGCCAACCCGTCCTTGCTCTACGGCACCTGCACCCCCGGCGGCACCCTCGGCCAGCTCACCCACGGCGACGTCCATGTGAAGTGGATCTGCCGCCGCTACGCGCCCACCGAAGACTACAGCGACCCGAGCGCCCCCTACAACGACGTCGGCGCGATCTTCTACAACGCCCGCACCGGCGCGACCTGCTGGTTAGACGACATGGACGGCACGGGGCTGGCCGCCAACAACTGGCCCGAGATGGATCTCACCCTGCCCGAGGCCGACCTAGACGCCTGGACGTCCCTCTTTTACCACACAGACGGCGAGGGCTGCGTCGGCTGCCACGACAACGATCCCTTCCTCTACACCCCCCACCTGAGCGCGGTGAAGTGGACGTCGGGCGCCTGGACCTCGGGCCGCTACCGACTCACCGAGCTGCACGGCGGGCTCAAACGCACCGGCGCGCGGCACCTCGTCACCCCAGAGGCCGCCCCGTGCACCGCCTGTCACCGCATCACCTCCAACCAGACCTGCGCCGCGTGGACACCAGACTCTGTCGGCGCCAACAAAGGACACGGTCACCAGGATCTTGTGGTCGAGGCCGCCAACGACCCCGAGAGCCCGCTGTGGCACCTCGGCACCTGGATGCCGCCGAGCCACGGGACCGACCCCCAGGCCTGGCTCGACGACTACGGCGCCGCCGTCGCCCACGTCACCGCCTGCTGCCGCCACCCCGGCGAAGACAAGCCCGCGACAGACAAGAGCGCGGCCTGCGTCTGGGCGGACATCCCGTGAGCCAGCTCCCCTGAACCAACCACCGCTTTGGTGCCCCATGCCGCCTCGGGTTCGCCCCCTCAACCCCGACGATGACGCGGAGATCCAGCTCGTCGCGTCGCGAATGCGCGACACGCTCATCGAGGTGCTCGGCGAGGCGCGTGGAGGGGCAATGTACACGATGGAGTGGCTCGTGGACCGTGTGCGTTGGCACCTCACGCCGGCGCGCTGTCTGGGGAAGGTGCTCGTCGTGGAGAACGACACAGGCGAGATCGTCGGCCACACCATCCTGCGGGTTGAGCCTGAGGCAGGCGGCCCGCTCGGGCTCATCTCGACCACCTACGTCTTGCCCACACACCGACGGGCCGGGCTCGCCGAGGCGCTCCTGCGCGCCGGGGAGGCCTGGCTCATCACGAGCGGGGCCACCTGCCTCGCGACGAACACCTCAGAGACCAACTGGCCGCTCATCCGACTGTATCAGAAGGCGGGCTACCACATCACCCACCGGGCGCCGGAGGTGCAGATGGTGCAGCTCCGCCGCCGTGTGTCCCAGGCCTCACAGGCTGCACCCCGGGATGGCGCCGACGCTCTCGCCGAGGACTTTTTGAGCCAAGAGCAGCTCACGGTCCCAGAGGCAGAGCTCATCGGCGCGGATGAGGTAACCGTACTGGTAGATCGTGTCGTTTCGGCCCTCGACGAGTAAGGTCTCGCCGTAGGGGCTCCACAAGGCGGCGTGGCGGCGGCGAATGACGACCTCTCCCGCCGCGCGGGCCTGGGCGGCGGCGGCGAGATCCGCGCTGGGGTCGCCGCCGGTGAGGCCCGCCACCGTGCCCGCCGTGACGTGGTGGATAAACGCCGAGCGCGCCCGGTTGAGCGCGAAGCCATCGGCGAGCTCTTGAAGCCAAGGATCGTCGCTCGCGCCAAACGCCGACTGTGCGCGGTCATCGAGCGCCGCGAGGGCCTCCGCGTAGGCGCCCAAGGGCTCCACCACCGTCTGGCGCAGGGCCTCCAGCTCCTCCGCGCTCATCTCCGCCATCTCTTCAGGCAAGACCCGCTTGGGCTGGGAGATGATGTCGAGCTTGTAGCCCAGCTCCATCACGTTGTCATACGACGCCAACCACGCCGCGAGGCGCTGATCGATCAGCGCCGCCCGCTGCAGCTCGACGAGCTCAATCACCAAGGCCGCGGCGGCCTCGCCCGCCTCACCGAAGGGGGACCACTGGTGGCGAACCTGATCCGTCCAGTCGGTCAGGGTGTGGGTGAGGCGCATCGTGGCGTAGTCTTGTTGCCAATAGCCCCACTCCCAGCCCGAGGAGAACAGGACGTGGGCGTCGGGGTTCAGCCCGCCGGTGACCTCGCGGATCTGGTCCATGTCGCGCCAGCGACTCCACACATAGAGCGGCAGGTATTGGGGCACGGAGTTGTCAAACGTCACCCAATAGGCGCTCTCGGGGAAGTACCCCACGGGCTCACCGGCCTGGATCTTCTTGAGCAGAAGCTCGCGGTGCTCGTCAAACTCCTCGTGGTGGTAGGCCCCGCCCGCGTCGTCAAACAGGGTGTAGAACATCACCGAGTGAACCCAGGGCACGATCTCCGGGTCGGCGAACTGGGCGAGGGTGTAGTAGAGCACGTCCTGGCCGTTGTACTCCACGCGCTGCTCGGCGCCGACATGAATCACAGACGCCAGCTCGACCTCGGGATCGATCTCCCGGGCGACCTTGAGCACACGGTTCACCGAGTCCAAGAAGACCTCGGGCTCCTCGCCGAAGAACTCGCCGAACGACAGGTTGAGGAGGTCCAAGGGCACGCCGTCGAGCACGGGCTCCAGGCGCTCCCGCATCGCCAGCTCTTGGGCCTCGGCGTCGCCGACCTCATCGAGCAGGTCAAAGGCGAGCTGAAGGTTCCCGCTGCCGAAGAGCTGGATGCCCAGGCCGACGGTGAGGCCCCGGCTGTGGGCGTAGTCGGCGATGGCCGCGCTGTGCTCAATCCACGGCCCGAGCTCAGCCTCGTTCTCGGTGATGTTGTCCAGCGCCACCCACTGCAGGTGGTTGCCACGGTTGCGCGCCGTCCAGTCCACGATGGCCCGGGCGCGGGTGAGGTTCTCCTCGCCGGGCTCCCACATCGCGTAGTAGCCCTCGATGGGGTGCAGGGTGTGCAGGTGTAAGCCACGGCGGGCGATCTCGGGGCTCACCTCCTCGCCGGTGAACGCCGCGTCTTCAGGGAGCGCCCAGTCCTCGGGGACATAGGTGGCGTCGGGATGAAAAAACCTCAGCCCGCCGCGCTCCAAGGTCTCGGCCAGGGCGTACTGCATCCCCAGCGCGCCGTCATAACGGGCGAGCACGGGCTCCCCTGCCCCGCTCTGCTCCAAGGAGTAACACTCCACACAGTCGAGGCCGCCGAGCAGGGCGAGGGTCTGCCCACGGCCCCGCCGGGCGTCGTCCTCGGGGCTCGTGGAGACGAGCACCTCGGCGTCGCCCAAGGGCGAGACGACGCCGCGCGCCAGCTCGGCGGCGGCCTCATCGGGGGCGTAGACCGTCAACGAGGGCCCACGCCCGCAGGCGAAGAGCGTCAGGAACAGCGCGCTGGGGGTCATGGTCGGTCTCCGGTGGACCGCTCAAGATGCCACAAACGCGCCGGGCTGTCACCTCCGAGGGCTCACGCGGATCGGCGCGCGCTCTTGTTCGGCGCGTCGGGGCGGACGGTGAAGCGCCGCGCGAGGTGGCGGTTCAGGTAGAGCCGCGTGTTCACCGCCCAGCCCGAGCCCTCCAAGATCGTGCCCAGATCCCGGCGACGCAGACGCAGCCACGCGGCGAAGGACACGGGGATGACATAGGCGAGCACCAACGCGACGAAGACGCCGAGGAGCTGCAGCGGCGAGAGCTTGGCGAGCTCCCCGGCGATGAACGCGAAGGCGGAGCTGAGCGCGGCGAAGGCCAAGCCGCCGCCGGCGAGGAGCATCGGCAGGCTCGCGGCCATGCCGCCCCCACCGGCCGACGCCGTGACGGTGGCGGCGCCGGGCGCGGCGGCGGTCGCCGTGGCGGCGGCGGGCGCGGCCGGGGTGACGGCCTTGCCCGGGGCGCTCGACGCGGTCTCAAAGCCCGCCGTGGTCTTCTCGGCGACCTTGCTGTCCATGCTCGCGCTCGCCGAGCCGCTGGCCTTGTCGGCGAGGCCCTGAATCATCTCGCCGATCTTCATGAACGGCGCCAAGAGCGCCTCCTGGACGCTCACGGCGTTCACGATGAGGCCGCTGATGTAGGCGTGGCGCTCGCGGCCGTCGCGGTCGATGAACACGCCCCACAGGCCCTCCTGCAAGGCGCCGCGCATCCCTGCGGTCACGGGCACGGCCACCTCATACTCCCAGGCGCCGCCCTTCTCGCCGATGAGCGCGTAGATCACGAACAAAGTTCCACGCTTACAGAACGCCTCGTGGCGCCCACGGTCGGGCACCCGCACCGCCAGAGAGAACCGGCGGCCATCGACGATGAGCGTGCCCTCCTCAAACTGGGCCGTGCGGTCGGTGTCGTAGAGGTCGAGGTTCGCCGCGAAGCTGTTCACCAGCCGAAGGAGGTGCTGCTGGTTGAGGATCAGGCGCTCGACGCTCACGACGCCGTCGAAGGCCACGGCGGCGTCTTGGGAGCGCTGCAAGAGCGCCCGCACCCCGGCGGCGAGGGCCGGCTCGTTGAGATCGGCGCGGAGGAGCTCGATGGG
>JBEAVX010000608.1:0-7247 GCA_041160755.1 Pseudomonadota bacterium | reverse complement strand
GCGCTGGACTCGGCGAGCACCACGCCGTCCGTGAGCCCCACGACGCCCCGACCACGCACCCCGGCCATCGGCGCGCCGGTCTCGGACCACCACAACGCCGCGACCTCCCCTCCGGCGTCCCAGGACATGACTTGGTCACCCGACCAATCAACCTGCCAGACCTCCTCCCCCGCCGAGAGCAACGCCCCCGACGCGCCGACGGCCATGACCTCTCCCAGCCCAGCGGGGCCGAGCACCTCGACGGCGTCGAGCTCCCCAGGCACGACCCACTCGCCGGGGAGCAGATCGGCCCGGCAGCCGCCCAAGGCCACGACGGCGAGGCCGACGAGGACCGGGGCGCGCGGGCTCACTTCGTGGCGACGACGCGCCGGTAGAACCCGAGGGTGTCGGTCGTGACCTCGGACAGCCCGAGGCCCTCCACCCGGCGGGTCATCTCCCGAAAGCCCTCGTCGCCCAGCGACCAGCGGCGCCAGCTCCGCTTCACCCAGGCGTCCGGCGGCCACAGCCCACGGCGGCGAATCCAGTCCCGGGGCACGTCCAAGGAGGGATCCGCGTCCCACAGGCTGATGACGCCGCCCGGGCGCGTGACGCGCTTGAGCTCACGCAGGATGGCGTCGGGATCTTGCCAGTGGTGCATGGTCTGCACGGCGACGACGCGGTCGAAGGTGTCGTCGGGGTAGATGATCTCTTCAGCGCGCATCTGCTTGAAGGTGATGTTGAGTCGGTGCGCCCGGTTGCGCTCGGCGATGCTGATCATCGTCGGGCTCTGGTCGATGCCGACGCAGTCGAGCTCCGGGTTGCCCGCGGCGGCGTGGATACACACCCAGCCTGGGCCGCAGCCGACGTCGAGCATGGCGCCTCGGGTGATGTTGAGGCTGCCCGCGATGCGTCGGTAGGCGGGATCGTAGTACCACGCTGGCCCGAGGGTGTAGCTCCACGCGCGCAGCGAGGCGCGGCCCTCAGGCAGAAGCGGGATGGCCATGTGCTTGACTCCTGATGGAACGAGGGGCGCGGCGCAGGACGGGCTCAGGGGAGGCCGTCGAGGCCCTCCCGAGCGAGGTCTAACATGCGGGCCATGCCGCGATGGGGCACTCGCAAGGTCGGGGGGTCGTCGCCGCTGTAGTGTGAAGAGACGCTGTGATCGAGGAGCGTGCCGCCCCAGACGAGGATGAGCTGGGCCCAACGCTGCTCGCTCTGGGCCTGGGCCTGGGTGTGCCGCGCGTCGCCGGGGATGAGGTGCAGCTCAACCCGGGGGTCGAGGTGCTCCTTGAGGATACGATGGTAGGGCGGCGAGCCGCCGACGAGGGTGAGGCGCTTCACGCCGCGCAAGAGGAGCGACTCCCCAAAACGCCGGATGGACCGGCGCGTGTCGGAGCCGTCGCAGACCTCACACCGCGCGAGGCTCACCCGCACGACGGCGACGCCTACGGGCACGGGGCAGTCTTCGCGGCCGCAGTGGAGCACGAGGCGGCTGGAGAGCAGCTCCGCGACGGGGACCGGATCGGCGGCGCCGAGGTGGCGGCTGAGCTCGTTGAGGCGGCGGGAGTCCGCCAAGGCGCGCACGGCGGCGGCGTGCTCGTCGTCTCCGCGCAGGCCGCGGTCGGTCAGGAGGTCGGTCAGGCCCACCATCGGCGAGGCCACCGGTGGCGGAGGCGCCACGACGACGGGCGGCGTCGGGTCGGGCTTGGCGTGGAGCGAACGGAGGAGGTGCTCCCGCTCGGCGAGGAGCGCGGCGACGCGGTCCTCAAGGGCCTGAACCCGGGCGTTCGCGTCTGCGGCGAGCTGGGCGGCCCGGGCCTCGGCCTGGTCCACCCGGCCCTGGGCCGCGCGGGCGACACGATCGGCCTCGGTGAGCAGCCGGGCGCGACGCTCTAGCTCTTCTTGAGCGTGCTGGAGCTGATCCCGGGTGATGTGGTAGGCCTGCTGACTGACGCTCGGCGCGGGCCCACGCCCGATGGGCAGCGGGTCTGGCGTCTTGGGGGCCTTCCCGGCGAGGAGCTGGGCGCGGGTGTAGGTGGACTTTGGCGGCGGCGGCAGATCGTCGGCCCGGAGGTCGATCGTCATCGGCGCCGCGGGAAGCGGCCGGGGCGCGTCGGCGGGGCGGCTCGGCTGCTTCTGCTGGGCCGTCGAGACGCTCTGGCGCTGGGGCCTTGGCGCCTGCTTCTCTCCACGGATCGTCTGCACGCCTTGGGCCTGCATGAGCTGCTCAATCGACGCGCCGTGGTCGGGCAGGCCACGTTTGACCCGATCGACGAGATCATCAACCCGGGCGACGGGCACGCGGCCCTCGACGGTGAGCCAACGGTCGAGACCGAGCTCCGTGAGGCGGCGGCGAAAGGCGACGGGGTCGTGGCCGAGGCCCTGGGCGAGCTGCTCGACGGTGACGCTGGCGGGTGGTCGTGACACCCCGCCTGCTTAACTCGGATCCCCCACCCTGGGCGTGTCACCCTCCGTCAATCGCCACGATCACCCCGCGCACCGCCGCGTCGAGGCTCCCGGCGCGGGGCAACACCTCCACACACAGCGCCCGGGCCAGCTCCAGCTTGTCGTCGTTGTAGGCGTCTACGGCGACGCTGTACATGGCATAAACTGCCACCTGACCGGCAGGATCGAGGGCGTAGGCCCGGCGCGCGGCCCGGGCGCGGTCGTCGATGGGGCGCCCCCCTTCTGCCAGCGCGGCCCAGCAGCGCGCCGCGACGCTCGGCAGCCCGGTGCGCTCGGCGAGTCCCGCGGCGTGGCGCAGGCGGTCGCCGGAGGGATCGAGGCCGAGGCGATCGGCGCAGAGGGCCTGGGAGGCCGTCGCGCGGGCGAGGAGCTCCGCGTCTTCTAAGGCGCCCGCCTCGGCGATCACCTCGCCCCAGAACGGCAGCGCCTCTTGGGGCGGCAAGCCCACGGCGATGTTGTACGCCGTCCAGGCCAACGCGAGGCGAGCCTGGGTGGCGTAGGTCAGCTCTCCGGCGGCCTTGAGCGCGGTGTAGGCCTCGGAGAACCGCGCGCGGGCCGTCGAGAAGCGCCCCTCGGCGTAGGCCGCGAGGCCCGCGTCATAGGCGGCGAAGGCGTCGTCTAAGGCGCGCTGGTGCCCGACGGCGCCGCTGAGCCCGGCGGCGGCGGCCTGCTCGGCGGCCGCTTGGGTGGCCCCAAGCGCGACCAAGGCCCGCGCGGCGTTGTTCTCCGCGGTCTTCGCGAGGGCCTGACCTTGGGGGCTCGCCACGGCCCGCCCGAGCTCTGCGGCCCGGGCGAAGCCGGTGAGCGCCTCGTCGAGGCGGCCGGCCCGGGCGAAGGCCAAGGCGCAGGCGAGCTCGACATGGGCCGGGCCGAGGGGATCTCCCGCGCGACGGAGACGCTCCAGGGCGTCGGACTTGGCGGACTCGGCGGGCGCCCCACCGGCGACGGCGAGGGCGGCGGCGCGGCCGACCGCGGCCCGCGCGGCGTCGGCGTGGTGGCCCTGGGCCGCGAAGGCCCGCACCGCGTCGCCATACCGGGCCTCGGCAGTGGCGGTGTCGCCACGTTCGGCGGCGAGCGCGCCGTCGAGCTCCGCGAGGCGCGCGACCCCGCTCGGGTGCTGAAGTCCCTCCAGGCGCGCCTTCGCCGCGGTCGCCTGCTGGGCGGCGGCGGCTCCTTGACCTTGGCGCACAAGCAACAACCCCAGCTCGACGCTGGCGTCGGCGGCCAGGGTGAGCAGCCCCGCGGCGGCGGCGGTCTCTTCAGCCTCGGCCATGAGCGTGACGGCGAGATCGACCCTTCCAGCGAGGCTGTGCGCGATGGCCAGCCCGACGAGGGCCTGGGCCGTCGCGACGCCCATGCCGCCCTCACGCGCCTCGGCCAAGGCCCCGGTGAGCACCTGCGCCGCCGCCTCGGGCTGGCCGACGGCGCGAAGGTACGCCCCTTGGGCCAAAGCGCCCTCCACCCGATCCCGCCGGGTGGCCTTCTTGGCCTTGAGCGAGTCTACTTGCCCCTTCGCGCCCTTGAGGTCGCCCCGGGCCAAGGAGTCGGAGAGCGTGGTCAAGGCGCTCGCGCCAGACGGAGGCGCCTGCCCTTTGAGCTGGGCCAAGGCGGCTTCAGCGTCGCGCACCGGGCCGTCGAGGGTCGTGTCCCCGGACTGGCTGACGTAGGCCCGCGCGGCGGCGACGCCGGACGTCGCGGCCTGGAGCTGACCCCGATCCATCTGCGCCAAGGCGAGGTTCAGCCCCGCCCGGGCGGCGACGGCGGGATCCGCGCTGCGTTTGGCCTGCTCCAGCCGCCTCATGCCGTCGGCCTGGGCGCCAGACTCCACGAGGATGAGCCCCAAGAGCCCCATCGCGGTGTCGCCCGGGACGCCGTCGAGGGCCTCAGCGGCGAGGCGCAGCTCACCCGCCTCGTAGAGCGCCACGGCCTGAAGCACCCGGGCTTGTGGCCCCGCGCCGCCGTCCGCCAGCGCGTCGTAGAGCCCCGCGGCCTCGATGAGCCGCCCCTCGGCGAACGCCGCGGCGGCCTGCTGGAGGAGCGCCTCCCCGTCGGCGTCGAGGCTCAGCCCCTCGGCGGCGGGCGTGACGACGGCCCCCTCACCCGCGAGCCCGAGGCCCAGGAGGCCCCACAAGAGGATCAGGCTCACGCCCCTGCCCCCGCCGTGACCAGCCTCGCCAGCCCCGCCAAGAGCAGCTCCTCCGGCATCCCCTGGTCGGGCACATGCACGAAGCCGACGGGCACCCCGGGCAGACCCCGGGTCACCGCGTACAGCCAAGCGTTGCAGACATAAGCACCGGCGTCCTCCGACACGCCCGCGCCGAGGGCCTCCGCGAGGGCGTCGACGTCCAGGGTGGCGCGAACCGCCGCGGGCGCGCCTCTGGGTGGCGCGGGTCGGCGCCCCGCGACGTCGGGGGTGGCGGTCACCGTCGGCCGACGCCCGACGCGCTCCACCATCACCCGCTTTCGGCCCCGCGCGACGCCTAAGCCGACGACCAGCGCCGGGCGCAGCCGGGCGGCGAGGGCCAAGGTGAGCGCCGGAGCCTCGTCATAAGTCACGGGCAAAAGCTCCCCATAGACCGTGTGCCCGGCGACCCGCGCGCCGTCGAGTCGACGCGCCAGCCGCCCCGACGGGTTCTCCTCGACGTCGAGAAATGGCCCAAAGCCGGTGACCAAGATCATAAACGCTCGTGGGTCTCGGGGTTCACGAAGGGAGATCGAGGCCCACGCGACGGGTCAGGTGGGCTCGGCCACACGCACGAGCAGCTCCCGGGCGTGCACGACAGGATAGCTGCGCATGGTCACGACCACCCCAGCACGATCCGCGCGCACCTCCTCGACGAGGCTGCCGCCGACCACCTCGTTGATGGTGCCCAGCAGGTGCCCCGCGGCGACGCGGTCTCCGACCGACACCTCGGGCACCCAGAAGCCCCCAAACGCGCTGTAGTGGTAGGCCACGCCGCGCCGGGTGGCGTCCACCAGGATCTTCCCGGGCTCCATCCCGAAGCGCAGCACGCCGACCTCGGTGAGCAGCCGCAGCAGGCCGTCCGCGATCTGACGCGACCGCGCGAGGTCTAAGGTCGCGCCGCGACCGCCGACGACATGAAGCGCCGCGACGCCGCGCTCTCGCCAGGCGCCGACGAGGCCCGTGGCCTCCAGACGATCGCCCTCACGACGCCACACCATCGGCAGGCCCATCGCCCGCGCGAGGCCGACCTCGCGGCCGGTGAGCGGCACACGCGCCTGGCAGATCTCGTCCACAAGCGGCGAGCCGGAGTGTACGTCGACGCACACCTCGGCCTGGGTCGCCTCCAAGAGCGCGAACGCGATGCGCTGCACCGCGGAGCCTTGGGGATCGCCCGGGAAGGCCTGGTTGATGTCGTTGTCGTCGATGGGCCACCGCTTCGTGCCCTGATCGAGCCCGAAGGTGTTCACCACCGGGATGAGCGTCACCGTGCCGCTGAGCCGCGCCATACGCAGGGCCGAGGCGACGAGGTTCAGCGCGTGCACCCCGTTCAGCTCGTTGCCGTGCAGCCCGGCGACGATGGCCACCGTCGGCCCACCCGAGCCGAACTCCAGGGCCCGGAGCGTGTACGGCTCTCGATACGGCGCGCTGAGCTGGTAGACGACCCGGTCTCTCACGCGCTCTCCTGGGTCGCGGTGACCACGACGCGCGCTAGCATACTGCCCGGCAGAACGACGGGCTGCTCCCGCATCGCCAGTATACGCCCGCTCGCCGGGGCACGAATCGTCTCGATCGGCTCGCCGGCTGTGGCCTCGATAATCTCGCCGATCACGTCCCCGGCCTCGACCTCGTCCCAGACCCCGCGAGAAGGCAGAAACAGCCCCCCAGCCGTCGCCCGCACACGATGCACGCGGTCGTCGCCGACCATCAGCGGGCGGGTGATCGTCGCCCAATGAAACGGGAGGATCGCGTCGGGCAGAACGCCCAGGACGTTGAGCACGTTGAGCACCCCCTCGGTCAGCGCGACGCCGACCTTGGGCTGGAGGCGGTTTCCGGTGCCGCCCTCCAAGACGAGGGTGTTGGGGTGCTGCGAGGCGAAGGTGGAGCCAGCGGCGGGGCCGGGCTGACGCGCCCAGACCACGTTCACGTTCGCGTGCCGGGCGAGCTCGGCGGCCTGGGTGTCTCGGGCGCGCACATGGGCCTGGGGAGCCTCGGAGAACGCTGGGTTCGCCCCGCGCAGCTCGATCACCTGCTCCGCGTCACGCACCTCCTCGGTGAGCGTGTACGCCACCCGATCCGGGGCGTGGCCCTCCAGGCGCCCGGGGAAGCAGCGGTTCAGGTCTTGGCTGAAGAACGGCCAGTACCGCTCGCCGCGGTGCGCCGCCAAGGGGTTCGCGCAGGGGTAAATGTCGACGGTCCCCCGGAGCGCCTCGTGGTGCTGCTCCAGGAGTGACGCGACCTTATGCGCGACGCGCACGCCCTCGGGCGTGTCTCCACGGATGCCCGCGACGATGGCGACCCGGGGCCCGGGCGACCCGACGAAACGTCGCCGGACGATGTGGACAGCGTCGCCGGTTGGCATCCCGGCGGAGAAGATGACATCACGTTGTGCGCTCACCCCAGCACTTTAACCTAGCTTGAGATCAAGGTGAAAGGGAGACGGCTCGGCGAGCGTATGCTGAGTCCAATGCATTGGAGGTCGAATGCGTCGTCTGCTCCTTCCCTTCGTGACCATCGGCCTCGGCGCGCTCGCGTTTAAGCTCGCCGCCACCCCCTCGGCGCAGGACGAGGGCACCGTCGGCGACGCGGTCTCGGCCAGCGGACCCGGCGTCTTGGTGCT
>JBEAVX010000605.1:0-7391 GCA_041160755.1 Pseudomonadota bacterium | reverse complement strand
GACGCCCGGCGGGTGGACGCCACACGCTTCGCGGTCGGGGTCTACACGAACCTCACCCAAGATCACCTCGACTACCACGGCGACATGGCGGCCTACGCCCAGGCCAAGGCGCGGCTGTTCTTGGAGCTGCTGCCGCCGGGGGCCACCGCCCTGCTCAACGCTGAAGACCCGGCGGTGATGGCGTTGCCGACGCTGCCCGAGGGCGTGCGTCGGGTGACCTTCGGGGTGGAGCACGGCGACGTTCACACCCACAACCTGCGCCTCACCGTGGCCGGGAGCGAGGCGACGGTGCGCACGCCCTGGGGTGACTTTGAGCTGCGGCTGCCCTTGCTCGGTCGGCACAACGTCGCGAACGCCTTGGGCGCGGCGGCGGCGGCCTTGGCCTTGGGGCTGAGCCCGGAGCAGGTCGCCCAGGGGCTCGCCCAGGCGCCGCCGGTCCCCGGTCGGCTGGAGCCCGTGGCCAACAACCGTGGCGTCACGGCGCTCGTGGACTACGCCCACACTGAAGATGGCCTGCGCACCGTGCTCACCGCGCTCCGGGAGCTCGGCGCCCAGCGCATCGTGCTCGTCTTCGGCTGCGGAGGCGACCGCGACCCCCAGAAGCGCCCGCTCATGGCCCGGGCCGCCACCGAAGGCGCCGACGTGGTCATCGCCACGAGCGACAACCCGCGCGGCGAAGACCCGCTGGCCATCCTGAACGACATGGCCCCCGGGCTCGGCCCCGACGCCTTGATCGTGCCTGAGCGCGCCGAGGCGATTCGCCAGGCCGTCGCGCGCTCCAGGCCGGGGGACGTGGTGCTGATCGCGGGCAAAGGCCATGAGACCACCCAAGAGATCGCTGGGGTCAAGCACCCCTTTGACGACCGCCTCGCCCTGCGCGCGGCGTTTTTAGAGGAGGGCGCATGATCCTCACACCCGCCGAGATCGCCCGGGCCACGGGTGGGCTCCTGATTCACGACGGCCCCGCCGGGCCGATCCGCACCGACAGCCGCGCGCTCACGCCGGGAGACTGGTTCTTGGCCCTGCGCGGCGACCGCTTCGACGCCCATGAGTTTTTGCCCAAGGCCCGGGAGCTCGGCTGCGCCGGGGTCATCGCCGAGCGGGTGCCTGAGGGCTGGGATCGGGGCTTCATCAAGACGCCGCGCACCTTGGAGGCTCTGCAGAACTGCGCCCGCTGGGCCCGTTGGAAGCTCTCTTGCCCGGTGGTCGGCGTCACCGGCAGCGCGGGCAAGACGACGACCCGGGCGCTCATCGCTGAGCTGCTCGCGCCTCTGGGCCGGGTCCACCAGAACGAGGGCAACCTCAACAACCACATCGGCGTGCCGCTCACGCTGCTCGCTTGCCCCGATGAGCCCGACGCCGTCGTCTTGGAGATGGGCATGAGCGACTACGGCGAGATTCGGCTGCTGCGCGACATCGGCCAGCCCAACGTGCGGCTGATCACCAGCGTCGGCGCGGCGCACACCGAGACCGTTGGATCGGTCCAGGGCGTCGCCCGCTGCAAACAGGAGATCTTTGACGGCGCGAGGGCAGGGGACTGGGTGATCGTGAACGTGGATGATGAGCACATCCGCCAGATGCCGCTGCCCAAAGGCGCCGGGGTGCTGCGGTTTGGCATGAGCGAGAAGGCGGATGTGCGCCTCCTGCGCGCGGAGCTCGACCCGGAGCACCTCACGACGGAGCTGGTGCTGCGCCTCCCGGACGGTGAGCTGCTCACGGCGACCTTGCCCGCGCCGGGGGTTCACCTCGCCCGGAACGCCGCCGGGGCCGTCGCCGTGGCCTGGGCCTTGGGTGTCCCCAGCCGATCCTACGCCGAGGGCATCGCCCGCTACGCGCCCGTGGGCATGAGGATGCGCGTGGAGCGCCGCCAAGGCGGGATCACCGTCCTCAACGACGCTTACAACGCGAACCCGCTCTCGATGCGGGCCTCTCTCGACAGCCTCGCCGCTGTGCGGGGGCGCCGCCGGGTGGCCTTGTTGGGCGACATGCTGGAGCTCGGTGAGGTCGAGGACGACGCGCACCGGGAGATCGCGGCCTACGCGGCGTCCCTGGGCATCGAGGTGCTCGGCCTCGCCGGGGCCCGGTTCTCGGCGGTGGCAGAAACTGCCAAAGGTGCGAGGTCCCTGCTGATCGCCCCTGACGCTGAAGCCCTCGCCGAGCGGGTCCGAGGGGCGCTGCGCCCCGATGACGTGGTGCTCATCAAGGGCTCACGCGGCTCCAAGATGGAGCGTTCTCTCGTTTGGCTCCCCCTGGAGGCTCCGCCGGAGCCGGAGGGCTGATGTTCTACCACCTCTTCGTCCCCTTGGCGGACGACCACATCTTCTTCAACGTCTTCCGGTACACCACGTTCCGGACGGCCTGGGCGCTCATGACCGCGCTCGGGTTCTGCTACTTGGTCTTCCCGAGCTTCATCCAGTGGATGAACAACCGGAAGATGGAGCAGATCATCCGGACCGACGGGCCCCAGGAGCACATCGAGAACAAGCTGGGCACGCCGACGATGGGCGGGGTGCCGATGCTCGCGGGCATCACGCTCTCGGCGCTTCTGTGGTGTCGCCTCGATCAGTGGTCGGTCTGGGTCTGCCTCATCGTGCTCCTCGGCTATGGGCTCATCGGCTTCGTGGACGACTGGAAGAAGGTGATGGAGAAGTCCGCCGACGGCCTCGCCGGGCGGTGGAAGATCGTCGGGCAGCTCATCTTCGGCGTTCTGCCCTTCGCCTGGGCCTACCAGACCGGGCGCATGAACGCCGTGTTTCAGCTCCCGTTCTTCAAGGCGGGCGTAGACTTCGGAAACCTCTGGGAGGGCGCGCCGCCGAGCCTGGGCTGGATCTACCTCGCCTTGGTGCTGTTCATCCTCGTCGGCGCGTCCAACGCCGTGAACCTCACCGACGGCCTCGACGGCCTGGCCATCGGCCCGGTGATGACCTCGGCGGGCACCTACGGCATCTTGGCCTATGTCGCCGGGAACACGAACTTCTCGAACTACCTCGCCGTGGAGTACGTCGCCGGGGCCTCGGAGCTCACGGTGTTGTGTATGGCCGTGGTCGGCGCGGGCCTGGGCTTCCTCTGGTACAACGCCTACCCCGCGCAGATCTTTATGGGGGACGTCGGCTCCTTGGCCTTGGGCGGGCTGCTCGCGGCCTTGGCCATCGTCACCAAACATGAGGTGCTCCTGGCCTTGGTCGGCGGGATCTTCGTCTTGGAGACGGTCTCGGTCATCGTGCAGGTCGTGAGCTTCAAGACGACGGGCAAGCGGGTGTTCGCGATGGCGCCGATTCACCACCACTACGAGAAGCGGGGCTGGTCGGAGCCGAAGATCATCGTGCGGTTCTGGATCATCTCGATCCTGCTCGCGCTCGTGGCCCTCACCACCTTGAAGCTGAGGTGAGCATGGGCGCCGCCGCCACGAACGTCACTCCACGTCGGGTCACCGTGCTCGGGGCTGGGCTCTCGGGCCGGGCCGCCGCGCGTCTGGCGTTGCGCTTGGGCGCAGAGCGGGTGACGCTCACCGACCTCAAGGTGGACTCCGAGGGTGTAGACGGCGCGCGCAACGTGTTTGGCCGCCATGACGACGCGGACCTCACCGACGTGGACCTCGTCATCGTCTCCCCGGGCGTGCCCGCCGCCGCGCCGCCGGTGCGCCGGGCGCTCGCCGCGGGGGTGGAGGTGCTCGGTGAGCTGGGCTTCGCCTGGCGTCACCTGCCGCGTCTGCCCACGGCGGCGATCACCGGCACCAACGGCAAGTCCACGGTCACCCACTTCACCGGGCAGCTCCTGCGGGGCGTCGGGCGGCGGCCGTTTGTCGGCGGCAACCTCGGAACGCCCCTGTGTGAGGCCGTCGGTGGTGACTTTGACAGCCTCGTCGTCGAGGTCTCGTCGTACCAGCTTGAGCTCGCCGGGGACTTCGCGCCCGACGCCGGGGTGATCCTCAACCTCACGCCCGACCACCTCGCCCGCCACGGCACGATGGAGGGCTACGCCGCGGCCAAAGCCAAGCTCTTTGACCACATGGGCCCCGCCGGCCTGGCCTATGTACCCAATGGAGACATTCTCCTGAAGGCCGCCTGTGAGGGCAAACCCGGGCAGCGGCGCTGGCTCGATGGGGCGCCCGGCGTGTCGCTGAGCGCGGATGGTTCGTTCGCGCTGATCGAAGGCGAGCGCCTGGACCTCTCCAGCCTCAAGGTCATGGGCCGGATCAACCGCTGGAACGCCGCCGTGGCCGCCGCCTTGGCGCGGGCCTTGGGCGCATCCTTGGCCGAGCTGGACCTCTCGGCGCTCACGGCCCTGCCGCACCGGATGCAGCCCGTGGCCGAGCAGGGCGGGGTGTTGTGGATCAACGACTCCAAAGCCACCAACGTCGACGCCGCCTTGGTCGGCCTTGAGAGCGTCGATCGCCCGGCGGTCGTGATCTTGGGCGGCCAAGGCAAAGAGGGCGCGGACTACAGCCTGCTCCGCCCGGCCCTTGTGCGCGCGGCGGTCGAGGTCATCGTCTGCGGCGGCAGCGCCCAGGAGATCTCGTCGGGGTTGGGTGAGCTTCCCCACCACGTCGTCCCCGGCCTCGCCGACGCCGTGGTCTTGGCCCGTCGCCTCGCGCGGCCCGGCCAGGCGGTGCTGCTCACCCCGGCCTGCGCCTCGTTTGATGAGTTCAACAACTTCGAGCACCGTGGGGCCGTCTTCGCGCGGCTCGCCCAGGAGGCCACGACATGAAGGCCCGCCGTTTTGATCTGCCCCTCATCGGGCTCGTCGTCGTGCTGCTCATTCTGGGGCTGGTGATGGTGCAGTCGGCCTCGGGGCCCGTGGCCGCGGACCGCCTGGACGACCCCTGGTACTACGTCAAGCGCCAGCTCGCGGCGATCATCGTCGGCATCATCGGCGGCGTCGGCATCGCGTTCACGCCCTATGAGTGGCTGCGGCGTTACGCCTGGGCGGCCTACGCGGCGGTCATCATCGGGCTCATCTTGGTGTTTGTGCCGGGGCTCGGCCACCGGGTCAACGGCGCGTCGCGCTGGATCGGCATGGGCAGCGTGAACCTGCAGCCCTCGGAGCTGGCGAAGCTGGTCTGCGTGTTGTGTATGGCGCACTTCATCGACGAGAAGGGCGGCCGCCTGGACGACGTGAAGAACGTGCTCCTGCCGGCCTTGGCCATCCCGGCGCCGTTGATGCTGCTCATCGTGCTGGAGCCCGACTTCGGCACGACGGTGATCATCGGCGGCATGGCGTTCCTCACCTTGGTCGTCGCCGGGCTGCGCACGCGGTTCATCTACGCGCTGTTTGGCCTCGGGGTCACCGTCGGCGCCTTGGTGGCCGTGGCCGAGCCCTATCGGCTCAAGCGCCTGCGCTCGTTCATGGACCCTTGGGCTGATGCGGCGGGCTCGGGCTACCAGGTCATTCAGTCGATGATCGCGTTTCACTCCGGCGGGCTCACCGGGCGCGGCCTCGGCGAGAGCCAAGCGAAGCACCTGTTCTTGCCCGAGCCCTGGACCGACTTCATCGGCTCGGTGCTGGGTGAAGAGCTCGGCCTCATCGGGGTGCTCGCGCTCTTGACGCTCTACGGCCTGCTCATCTGGCGCGGGATGCACGTCGCCCGGCAGGCGGAAGACCTCTTCGGGGCCCTGCTCGCGACGTCTCTGACCGCGGCGATCGGCCTACAAGCCTTCTTCAACCTCGGCGTCGTCATGGGCATCGTGCCGCCCAAGGGCCTCGTGCTGCCGTTCATGTCTTATGGCGCCTCGGCCATCGTCGCCCAGCTCTTCGCCATCGGGCTCCTGGTGAACGTCTCGGCGAACAGCGCCGCCGGAGCCCGGGCGCCCACCATTTACCGCCCGAGCGCGACGGCGGAGGGGGTCCTGGCCCGATGATGTTCCGTGGAAAGGTGCGTCAGGTTCATTTTGTGGGCATCGGCGGATCCGGCATGAACGGGCTCGCTGAAGTGCTGCTCACCTTGGGGTTTGTGGTCTCGGGCTCGGACATGAAGGAGAGCGGCACCGTGGCCCGGCTGCGGAGCTTGGGCGCCCAGGTGTTCATCGGCCACGCCGCAGAGAACATCCTCGGCGCCGATGTCATCGTGCGCTCCACGGCGGTGCCCGATCACAACCCGGAGCTCGCCGCCGGGCGCGCCCAGGCCATCCCCGTCATCCCCCGGGCCGAGCTCCTCGCCGAGCTGATGCGCATGAAGTACGGCGTCGCCGTCGCGGGCACCCACGGCAAGACGACGACGACCTCGATGATCGCCCAGATCCTCGGTGCGGCGGGCCTCGACCCCACCGTGGTCATCGGCGGCAAGCTCGACGCCTTGGGCTCCAACGCGAAGCTCGGCCAAGGAGAGCTGCTCGTCGCTGAAGCCGATGAGTCCGACGGCAGCTTCTTGTTGTTGGCGCCCACCGTGGCCGTCATCACGAACATCGACCCCGAGCACCTCGACCACTACGGCGACTTCGCCACCCTGCGCCGGGCGTTCGTAGACTTCGCCAACAAGGTGCCCTTCTTCGGGTTCACCGTGGCCTGTCTTGACCACCCCGTCGTGCAAGAGAGCCTGCCCGAGCTGCGCCGCCGCGTCGTCACCTACGGCCTCACCCGCCAGGCGGACCTGCGCGGCGACGACATCCGCTGCGACGGCTTAGAGACGAGCTTCGCCGTGCATCGTGGGGGCGAGCGCCTGGGTCGCCTGCGCCTGATGATGCCCGGACAGCACAACGTGCAGAACGCTTTGGCAGCAACTGCCACGGCCTTGGGCCTCGACATCCCCTTTGAGCAGGTCGCCGCGGGCCTCGACGGCTTCACCGGGGTTCAGCGGCGGTTCACCGTCGTCGGCGAGGCGGGCGGCGTGATGGTCGTCGATGACTACGGCCATCACCCTGAAGAGATCCGCGCCACGCTCTCCGCCGCACGGGCGGGCTTCGCGCAGCGCCGGATCATCGCGGTCTTTCAGCCCCATCGGTACACCCGGGTTCGCGATCTTCACGCCGACTTCTGCCGGGCGTTTAACCGCGCCGATCGGGTCATCGTCTGCCCCATCGCCGCCGCCGGAGAGGCGCCGATTGACGGCGTTGACCACCACAGCCTCGCAGAAGGGCTGCGGCGTTACGGCCATCGGGGTGTGGAGCGGGTGGAGGATCTCGACGAGGCCCTCGCCCGGCTCACGGAGATGGCCCAGCCGGACGACCTCGTGATCACCCTGGGCGCGGGCAACGTGAACTCGATCTGCGCGCCGTTGGTGCGTCGCCTCGGCGGGGAGCCTCGTTGAGCGCGGCCGCGCCCCCCGCTGACCTCCCCGCCCTCGCCGAGCGCCTGCGCAGCGTGCCGGGGCTCATGGTGCGGGAGGACGAGCCGATGAGCCGCCACTGCACCTGGCGAGTCGGCGGCCCGGCGGCCTTGTGGGTGGTGATCGAGAC
>JBEAVX010000603.1:0-3478 GCA_041160755.1 Pseudomonadota bacterium | reverse complement strand
TCGCGCCAACTCGCGGCTCGTGGGCTACCCGTGCGATGATCCGGAGATGCCCATGATGAGCGCCCCGCACGCCAGGACGGCGTCCCCTCCTCCACGCGGTGAGCGCCGCTTGGTGAGCGCGCTGTTCTTGGACGTCTGCGGGTTCACGCGCATCTCGGAGCAGCTCGACCCCGAGCTCGTCACGGCCCTGCTCAACCGGCTCTTCGAGCGCGTAGACGCCACCGTGGCCCGCTACGATGGTTACCTGGACAAGTTCATCGGCGACGCCGCCTTGGTGCTGTTCGGCGCGCCCTCGGCCCACGAAGACGACGCCGAGCGCGCCGTTCGGGCGGCCCTGGACGTGCTCGACGCGCTGCCGGAGCTGGAGGACCGCGTCGCCAGCGAGCTCGGCGTGCGGGTGCCGATTCAGGTTCACGCCGCCGTCGGCACCGGGGTCGTGGTCGCCGGGGTGCTCGGCGCCGGGGAGGCCGCGCGGTACTCGGCCTTGGGCGACGGGGTGAACGTCGCCGCGCGCCTGCTCAACAAGGCCGGGCCCGGGGAGATCTGGGTGGATCTCACCACGGCGACGCGGCTGCGGGGTCGGGCGGTCTTGGAGTCTCGCGGCGTCGTGCCGCTCAAGGGCCGCGAGGAGCCGGTCCATTGTTTTCGGGTGCTGGGCCTCACCGCCACCGACGAGAGCCGGGGCTTGGGCCGCCGCGCGCCGCTGATCGGGCGTGAGACGGAGCTTACCGCCTTACGCGCGGCCGCAGGACAGCTCAACGTCGGCGTCGGCGGGCTGGTCACCGTGCTCGGCGCGGCGGGGGTGGGCAAGAGCCGGCTGCTGCGTGACGGCCTCAGCGACGGCTTCTGGAGCGTACACGCCGGGCGCTGCATCTCCTACGGTCGCGCCTTGCCCTACCACCCCTGGGTGGACGTCGTGGGCAGCCTCCTCGCCGACGAGGCCCTCGTCGAGGGCTTGGAGCACCTCGACCAGCGCGCGCCTCGGGCCACGCCTCGCGTGTCCGCCCTGGGCTTGTTCTTGGGCGAGGAGTCCGAGGATCGGCTGGACGCCAGCGCCCGAAGGGAGGCCGCCGTCGAGGCCCTGAGCGACCTGTTGACCTTGGCCGCCCGGGCGAGGCCGACCGTGGTGAGTCTCGACGATCTCCACTGGGCCGACGACGCGAGCGTCGAGCTCCTCGACGCGCTCTTGCCCATCGCCGCGAAGGCGCCGCTCCTGTTCGTGATCGTGCGCCGTCCCGAGGGCGGCGAGCAGGCCGAGGCCGGGCTCACCCAGGCCGCCGCGCGTCTGGGGGTGCCCCACCTCGGCTTGGCGCTGGGGCCGCTGTCGGATCCCGACACCCGCCGCCTCGTCGCGCGCCTGCTCGACGATGACCGTGTGCTGCCCGAGGCGCGGCTCACCCGGCTCATCCGCCGCGCGGGCGGCGTGCCGCTGTTCGTCGAGGAGCAGCTTCGCCACCTCCAAGACGAGGGCGCGCTCACCTGGTCCGGCGACGGCTGGGTGTTTGACGCCGGGCGGGCGGATCAGTCTGAGAGCACGCTCCCGCCCACCCTCCACGCGCTCTTGGCCGCCCGCGTCGACCGCCTCCCGCCGCACCTGCGGGGCCGGGTGGAGCTGAGCGCGGTGTTCGGCGAGGAGTTTGAGGCCGCCGACATCGACGCCTGCTTGGGCGACGCGCCCGACGCCTGGGAGACTCTGTGCGCCGAGGGGGTGCTCGCCCCGGCGCGGGCGGGGCGCTATCTCTTCGCCAGGCCGATGCTGCAGGAGGTCATCTACAGCACCCTCCTGCGCGCCCAACGCCAGGCCCTCCACGCCCAGGCCGCCGAGCGCCTCGCCCGGGTGAGCGGCGCCCGGGCCCAGCACGCCTTGGCCTGGCACCTGGAGCGCGCCGGTCAGGCCGCCCAGGCCGCCCGGGTGTGGGCTGAAGCCGCGCGCTCGGCGAGCCACGTCGGCGCGCCCAGCCAGGCCATCGAGCTCCTGGACCGGGCCATGCGCGCGGACCCCACACAGTCACCGACCTTGGCGTTGCAGCGCGCGCGGCTGTTGTTGCGGCAGGGCCGCGTCGCCGAGGGGCGGGCGAGCCTCGACGCGCTCCTGCCGAGCCTACGCGCGGAGGCGCCGCCGGTCCTGCTCTCCCGGGCCCTCTCCGAGCGGGCCCTCGCCGCGTACCTCTCGGGAGACGGCCCAGAGATCGTGCGGTATGCCGAAGAGGCGCTCACCTTGGCCGAGCCGACGGGTGACCGCCTCGCCGTCGCCGAGGCCCTGCGCCGACTGGGCATCGGCCAAGAGTTCTGCGGGGAGGAGGCCGAGGCCCAGGCCACCTATCGGCGCTGCGTCGCCGTCGTCGGGGACGCCGAGGACCGCGCGCTCATCGAGCTGGCCGCGGGCAGCACCAACGATCTCGGCGAGCTGGAGCGCCACGCCGGGCGGTTTGAGGCGGCCTTGGGCTGGTATGAGCGCTCGCTGGCGCTGTGGGGTGAAGATCCCCCAGCGTTTATGCGCTTGGTCCAGACGATGAACGCCGGGGCGGCCTTGGTGGGCTTGCGGCGCTTCCCCGAGGCCAGCGAGCGCCTTGAGTCTGTGGTGGATGAGGCCGAGCGCGCCGGGGCCCGGGCCGTGCTCCCCGAGGCCCTCGCCCTGCTCGCCTTGTCCTTGGGCGGCGAGGGTCTCTACGCCGAGGCCGAGGCCCGCGCGGTCGCCGCCCGAGATGAGGCCCAACGCCAAGGCCAGCACGAGGGCGTCGCCTTCGCGTGCCGGGCGCTGGGGCTGCTCGCCGCCGAGGGATCACGCCTGGACGAGGCCGGCCGATGGCTCAACGAGAGCGTCGACGTGTTCGCCGGCGCGGGCCGCGCGGCAGAAGAGCAGCACAGTCGTGAGGCGCTCCGGGCGGTGGCGCGAGGCGAGCGACCGGCGCGGGGGTGGCTGTCGTGGGCGCTCCGGGCGGGGTGAGGTCGGCCTCGCTCAGACGAGCTCCTGGGCGCCCAGACCGAGGAGGAGCGCGGTCGCATCGGCGCCGGGGTGCGCCCTGCGGCCGGAGCTCCTCTCGCACGCTCCGAGTTGGAACGACGACGTCGGCTGAGCGAGGGTGGGATCGGTGTCAGGTGTGTCGCGGCACCCTTCACCAACCCTACAACAACGCTGGCCCTCCGTGAGCCCGCCGTCGCGGCGCGACGCCCCATGACGGGCCTCGGGGCGACGAAGCGGGCGCACAATCGCCTCTCGGGAGACGGGGGACGAGCAAGGTCAGAATCCCGCTCAATGGCGCCCAGCACGGCGCTCTGGCGGCTCGCCCGGCGCGCCCCTTGCCGCGTTTAGGGCACGCCGACGCCGGTGAGACGGCCCGAGGGCATGACGGTCAGGGGCCTCCCAGACGCGGCCTGGGCCCGAGGTCTGATCAGACCGTGGTCAGACGGTGACCTCCTCACCGGCCCCCGAAGGACGATAAGAACCCCCGCGATCACACCACGCCCAGTCCAGCGA
>JBEAVX010000573.1:0-5660 GCA_041160755.1 Pseudomonadota bacterium | reverse complement strand
TATTGTGGCCGCGCGATCCAGGCCGATGGTGGGCACATGATCGTGGAGCACTTCACGCCGCGGTCTAAGGACAAGACGCTCACGTTTGACTGGCAGAACCTCCTCGGGGTGTGCCTAGGCCATTCATCGCTCGGCACGAAGGACTTCCGACACTGCGATCAACACAGAACCAAGTACAACCCGGCGGTCACCGGAGCGGGCCTGCTCCACCACAAACCAACGGAGCTTGAGCCGTGGACGATGGCGCCGTTTGAGATGGACTGGAAAGGCCCGACCCCGTATGACCTTCGGCTGACGACGACCAAAGACATTGAAGACTGCAAGTCTCCCGTGCGAGGCCGGTACAAGACCAGCGCCGGGAGCCCGCAGGCGCACGACGTGAAGGAGCTCAACCTCAACGCGCCGCCGCTCGTGCAGGCGCGGGCGAACGCTCTGATCGAGCTGGGGAGAGCGCTTGAGCATTCAGGACCGGGCGCACAAAAGTTCATCAGCACACGGATTCAGGCCATTCAAACCTCAAGAAAAGGCGACCACCTCCCCGCCTACGCACACGTCGAGATCGTCTACCTCCTCAAGAAGCAGAAGGCCTACGGCCCGTAGGCCCCTAAGCCCCCTCCAACGCCCTCCGCCAATGCTCACTCCGCTCCGCCAGCGCCGTGACATACCCCCGCACATCCTCCCGCGCCTGCGCCCCCAGCCGCCGGAACGGCACGATGTGCTCCTGGGGCACATACCGGAAGGTCAGGTTCACCCGGCGGGTGCGAAACCCCTCGATGCTCGGCCCCAGCAGCTCACCGCGCTTGTCCTCGACCCGCTGCACCCGGTGCAGAAGCGCGTCTTTCCACACCGGTCCCGAGAAGAGCTGGAGCATGGAGTCCTCTAGCCACATCGCGCGCACCGGGGGCTCGTCGCCGCGCTGGCCTCGGCGCACGAACTGGAAGAGCGCGCGGTCGCCCAAGGAGAGGCTCGCCACGGGGCCGGGCTCGAAGTCGCGGTGGTCGCCCACCCGGGCGGCGTCTACCCAGCGGCCGTTGTCTAGACGGTCGCCGTAGAGGTTCACGAGGCAGGTGTTGAGCCGCCAGGCCTTGGGGATCTCGGCGGCGGGGAAGGCGCGGCGGGCGCGGGCCTCGGCGTCGGCGGCGATCTTGGCGAGCACCGGCGGGAAGGGCTCGGCCTCCACCGCCGCGTCGAGCACCCGCCGGGGCGGCTCGTAGTAGCCCAGGCAGGCGAACTGCCAGTTTCCTAGCCAGATCACCGGGCGCAGCAGGGGGCGCTGGGTCTGGCCCGGCGGAGGGGGGCGCAGGGTGGAGTAGCGCTGCTCCCACAGGGGCTGGGCGGCGGCGAGCCAGGCGAGGAGCGTCGCGCGGTCGGCGGCGCTCAAGGCCTTGGGCGCCAGCACGAGGCCCGGGGCGCGGGGATGGACGAGGGGTGCGCGCATGACCCCACCGCTTAACCTGGGCCCGGTTAGAGGGTGAGCATGACTACACGACCCTATGATCTCATCCTCTATGGCGCGACGGGCTTCACCGGGCGCCTCGTCGCCCAGGTGTTGACCCGCCGCGCGCCGCCGGGCCTACGCTGGGCCCTTGCCGGGCGCGACGCCACGAAGCTCCAGGCGATCCGCGACGGCTTGGGCCTGCCGGAGCTGCCGATCCTCACCGCCGACGCCGCCAAGCCCGAGAGCCTACGCGCCCTGGCCGCCTCCACCCGGGCGCTGATCACCACCGTCGGCCCCTACGCGCTCTACGGTGAGCCCTGCCTCGCGGCCTGCGCCGAGGAGGGCACCCACTACGTCGATCTCACCGGAGAGACGCCGTGGATCCGCGACATGATCGACCGCTACGACGCCGTCGCCAAACGCACCGGCGCGGTGATCGTGCCCTGCTGCGGCTATGACTCCGTGCCGTCCGAGCTCGTCACCTTGCTCCTCGTCGAGCACCACCGCGCCCGAGGCCAAGGCACCGCCACGGTGCGGGCGTTTCATGGCGGCAAAGGTGGGTTCTCCGGCGGCACCCTGGCGTCGATGCTCAACATGGCCGAGTCGG
Source organism: Pseudomonadota bacterium (assembly GCA_041160755.1). GTDB lineage: Bacteria > Myxococcota_A > UBA796 > UBA796 > CAJQPC01 > JADKFE01. The sequence continues at coordinate 3,615 of JBEAVX010000573.1, read as the reverse complement.
GCAAGACCAAACAGCTCATGGATCCGGTCCTGCTCAACGCGCCCGGCGACCCGGTCGTCGCCGATCCCGACCTTCAGGGCGCGGTCTACGACGCGGACTTGGGCGGGTGGGCCGCGCCGTTCATCATGGCGGCGATCAACACCCGCGTCGTGCGCCGCTCCGCCGCCTTGGCCGCCGCCGCCGGTCACCCCTACGGCCCGATGTTCAGCTACCAAGAGGCGATGTGGTTGGGCTCAAACACCAGCCGCCTCGCCGCGGGCGCCGTCGGTGTAGGCCTCCTCGGCGCGCTCATCCTCACGGGCACCGGCCCAGGTCGCGCCTTGGCCCGGCGTTTTGGGCCCGCGCCCGGCGAGGGGCCGTCGGACGAGGTCCGCGAGAGCGGCTGGACGAGGAGCGTCGCGTTCGGCGTCGCCACCGACGGCGTGAAGGCCAAGGCCACCCTCAAAGGAGAGGGTGACCCCGGCTACAAGTTCACGTCGCTCTTGCTCGCCGAGGCCGGGCTCACCTTGGCGGATCCCGACCGCGCGCCGACGCCCGGCGGCCTGAGCACCCCGGCCATCGCCTTGGGCATGCCCTACGTCGAGCGCCTGCGCGCCGCCGGGGTGATCCTCACCGTCGAGGCGCTCTAGAGCTCGTCTACGCCCGTGCCTTCGCCGTCGGTCTCGTGGCCGACGTAGACCTTCACGCCGGGCAGAAGCTCGGCGAGGGCCTTGAGCGCGCTGAGCGACGTGGCGTTCAGGGCGTGGTCGGCGGTGAAGCTCCCCGGCGTGACGTTGTGCTCCCAGCCCCAGATCGTGTGGCAGGTGTCGCCGGTGAACAAGACCGGGCCCTCGGTCGTGCGGGCGAGGTAGGCCATAGATCCCGGGGTGTGGCCCGGCGTCGAGAGCGCCCACAACGAGCCGTCGCCGACAAGATCGTAGGCCTGGGCGATCGGGCCTAGGGGCGCCGCGCCCGCGCCGTCGAAGGTGCGTAAGGGGGCGTGGCCGTCGAGCGCGCTCTGAATGGTGCGACGCAGCAAGAGGTTGCCGCGCCCCTTCGCCGTCGTCTCCCCGGCGCCGACGTAGATCGGCGTCCCGGCGGGCACATCCTGCAGGCCGAGGAGGTGGTCGAGGTGCATGTGGGTGATCAGCACGCCGCCGATGGGCGCCCCGGCGCCGGCCAGGATGTCGCCCAGGGGCTCCACCGTCTCCGCGCTCTTGATCGCCAGCTTCACCGCGCCTCTGGCCGGTCCGCTCCCGCCTTGCAGCGTCTCGCGCTCGACGCCGCTGTCTACGACAAACACCCCGGCGCTGGGGTGAACGAGGCGATGCACGGGCAGGACGATCGGCGTCTCACCGTCTTTGAGGGACGCCGCTTGGGGATCGTCGAGGTTCACGAGCCCCGAGAGCTTGGTCGCCCAGCGCGCCGAGACATGAACGCTGTGCACGATGGGCCCGGGGGTGTTGAGCAGGCTGATGAGGTCGGCCTCGGCGATGGTGGGCGGCGGGAGCTGGGCCGGGGTCACCGGGTGGCGGGTGACGACGCAGGCCGAGAGCAGGGTGAGGGAGAGGAGGAGAGACAGACGCATGGGCACCTCGGGGTCGATGCGCCAAGGCTACCCCGAACGCGGCGCAGAGTCCCTTGGTGTGCGAGCGATGTCGCGCCGACGCCAACCTCACCCCCGGCCCCCCGGCCCCGTCGCCGAGACCAGACCGATCGGTCTAGTCCTCCACAGGCAGGGGCCGGGCCTCGTCTACGCCGGTGCCGACGCCGTCGGTCTCGGCGCCGACGTAGACCTTCAGGCCGGGCAACATCGCCGCGAGGGCCTTGAGCGCGCCCAGCGACGCCGCGTTCGTCTTGGCGTCGATGGCGCCGTCGATGGAGGTGACGCCGTGCTCCCAGCCCCAGATCGTGTAGCAGGTGTTCCCGGTGAACAAGACCGGCCCGTCGGGCGTGCGCGCGAGGTACGACATCGCGCCGGGGGTGTGGCCCGGCGTCGAGAGCGCCCACAGAGACCCGTCGCCGAGCAGATCATAGGCCTCGTTGATCGGCCCCAGGCGCGCCGCGCCCGCGCCGCCGAAGGTGCGCAGAGGGTCGTGGTCATCGAGGGTGTTCTGCACCGTGCGCCAGAGGGCCGCGTTGAACGGCGTCTCATACGACGTGTCGTTCGCCCCGGCGTAGATCGGCGTCCCAGGCGGCACATCCCGCAGGCCGAGGACGTTGTGAATGCTCACGCTCGTGAGGAGCACGCCGCCCAGAGGCGCCCCGGCGCTCTTGAGGATGTCGGCCAAGGGCTCCTCAAAGGTCTGGATGCTCAACATCGCGAGGCCCAACCCCCGGGCGGCGCCGCGACCGCCCCGGGTCATGGCGCGCTCAAAGCCGGTGTTGACGACGAACACCCCGGCGCTGGGGTGAATCAGGCGATGAACCGGCGTGACCACGGTGATCTCGCCGTTCTCTAAGCCCGCGGCGCTCGGGTGGCTGAGGTCCACCAAGCCCCCGATCGTCGAGTTCGACCGCCCCGAGACGTGCACGCTGTGAACGATGGGCCCTGGCGTGTTGAGCAGGGTGAGGAGGTCAGCCTCAGCCATCGTCGGCGCCGGAAGCTCGGCGGGGGTGCTCGGGTGGTGGGTGACGACGCAGGCCGAGAGCAGGGCGAAGAGGGGGATCCAGCGGCGCATGAACACCTCGGGGGCGGTGGCCGCACACTACCCCAGCCGGGGCGCGCCCATTCACGCCTGCGCGGTCAGGGGGTCGAAAATCTCGCGCTGTTGGCGTCGGCGCGAACTTGCGCCGACGCCATTTTTACGGGAAACTCGGCGGTGCCGTGTACTCCAGTTGGTTATAGACTCCGCCATGACCCGTGGTCTCCACGACAAGCTGTTCAAGCTCATCTTCTCCGCGCCCGCCGAGGCCGCGCGGCTGCTCCAGCTCGCCTTGCCGCCAACCCTCACCGCGCTCATCGACCTCTCCCGGCTGGAGCCCCGGCCCGTGGACCTCATCGACGAGGCCCTGGGCGAGCGCCTGTCTGACCTGCGCTTCGCCGCGCCGCTCCTGGGCTCAAACGCCTGGGTCACCCTGCTCATCGAGCATCAGTCCCAGCCCGATCCCACCCTGCCCCTGCGGCTGTTGCGTTACACCCGGGGGGTCTGGGAGCAGCTCCGCGCCCAAGGCGCCCGGGGCCTGCCCCTCGTCGTGCCCGTCGTGGTCTGCCACGCGCCGCGCCCCTGGTCCTCGGCGCGCGCCCTCCGCGACCTCTACGACGCCCCCGCCGAGGCCCTCGACGCCTTGGCGCCGTTCTTGCCCGACGTCGATCCCGTGCTCTACGACCTCACCCCCCGCGCGGACGTGGAGATCGGCGGCGAGGCCGCCACCCGGCTCACCCTGCTCCTGATGCGCCACGCCCGCGATGACGACCTCTGGGCCACGCTCTGCGCGCAGCGCCCGCTGTTTGAGGCCTTGATCGCCGAGCGTGGGCCGGGGGTCGCCGCCGCGGTGCTGCGTTATGTGCTGGAGGTGGGGCGCTGTGGCCCCTCGGACGAGGCGAGGATGGTCATCCGAGCGACGATGGGCGAGCCCGCTGAAGACGACCTGCGCACCTATGGCGACCAGCTCCGCCTCGAAGGCGCGGCGCGC
>JBEAVX010000550.1:0-4810 GCA_041160755.1 Pseudomonadota bacterium | reverse complement strand
CCCGAGCGCGCCCCCTGCGGCCGAGGCCGCCAAGGTCCCCAAGCCCGCGGGCGGCGGCGCCGACCTCGGCTACCTCTTCGCCGGGTACGTCACCTATCGCTCCAGCGAGGGCCGCGTCGTCTTCGCCAGACCCTACGGAGATCGCCTCGTGGACGTGCACGAGTACGCCGCTGGCCGAGATCTGGATGAGGCGTACCAGAGCTTCCTCAAGGACAAGATCAGCGAGGGGTTCATGCTCCGCACGGATCTGGTCCGCGCGCGCCCCGCCCAGGGCACGATCTCGGAGCTGGAGCTAGATCGGGTGAGCCGGGCCATGGGCAAGCTCGGCGGCGGCTGATCCGCCTGCCCAGGCGCCACAGCGCGTTATGAGTCCCGGATGCGTGCTCTCCAAACTCTCCTGACGCTCGTCGCCGCGGCGGCCCTCGGCGACGCCCAGGCCGCCGAGCTGAGCGTCGGCGCCATCGTGTCCATGAGCCAAGACCTGCCCGACGGCGCCGCCGTCGATGAGCCGGTGGGGCTCGGCTTCGCGCCGACCCTCGTGGCGCCCGCGCGGCTCAGCCTTCGCCCTGGCGGCCCCGCGCTGCGCCTGAGCCTCTCGACCCAGACCGCCTCGGGCTGGGCGCGGGTGAGCGGCGGCCCCGAGGACGCGCCCATCGACGGCCTACGCCAAGACGCCCGGCACAGCTTCACCTCGCTGAGCCTCGGCCCCGAGCTGCGGGTCCCCGTCCCCGCAGACGCCATGATCTCCCCCTACTTCGGCGCGGAGCTCGGCGTGGGCCTGGCCGCCACGCGGGTCAGCCTGGAGGGAGAGGCGCGTGGGATCGTCGAGGACGACCTCGGCTTCGCCCGGCAGCTCCGCCCGATGATCGGCGTGGGCGCAGGGATCGATCTGCACTTCTCTTCCCGCGTGGCGGTGTCCATTGAGGCGGGCTACACGGTCAGCCGAACGCCCGCGCGCGCGCTCACGCCATCGGGCGCGGACCTTCTCTCGACCAGCGACTTCGCCTTAAACGCCTTTCGGCTCGGCGTTGGCGTGCTGGTCCCTGTCCCCTCGATCGCCAATCTCCGCTGAGTAAAGGTCTCCATTATGAAGCTGTATCGCAGCAAGATCCCCCAGATCGCCGCCGCTGTCGTGGACACCCTCTGCGACGAGGACGCCATCGACGTCGCGATGGAGAACCGCGCGGAGGCCAAGCAGGACATCATCTCCATCATGGAGGAGTACCTTCGCCGCGACAACGACCTCCGCTCCCGCGTGCGTGAGGGCATGTCCGACCGCGCGATCGGCTTTGAGAACTACGGCAAAGAGCGTAGTCGCCTCGCTGAAGAGTGGAAACACCCGGTCGGTGAGGAGGTCGGCAAGTTCTTGGCCCGTCAGATCGTCGAGAACTTCATGATCAGCCGCTTCGTCGATGAGGTCTACCTCGACGACGGCCCGATCTGGCGCCGCGTGGTCGACATCCTGCGCAGCTTCGACGTCAACGAGGACGATCTGCGCGAGGAGGCCAAGGGCCTGATCAAGAACCTCCGCGAGGGCACCGTTGACTACGAGATCGCCTTCGAGAAGGCCCTTCGCGACGTGAAGAAGAAGAAGGGGCTCATCTGATCACGCTCACGCTCAGCCTCTTGTTGTGGACGGGCTGCGGAGGCGACGACGCCCCCGCCCCCGAGGCTGATCGTGCGCGCGCTGAGGCCGAGATGGAGCGCCTCACCGCCGCCGCGCCCGCCCCCGAGGCGCCGCCCGCCGTCGAGGGCGCGGCGCTCGTGCCCGTGGAGATCACCTGGGAGGGCGTCGGCCCGCTCCACCAGAGCTACTTCTCCGACCGCGAGGCCATGACGGCGCTCTCCGTGGCCCTCGCGCCGCTGCTCAACGGGCCGGTGCAGCTCTTCATCCGCTACGACAACAAGACCTTCCAAGGCCAGCTCCGCGTGCGGGTGCCCCCGGGAGGATTCTTGCGGCCGCCCGCCGAGTCCGGCCGGTCCATCGACCTCGCCGCCCTCGCGCCGATCACCACCGCGCTGGCCAGCTATCGCCGCGCCATCGCGTCACGTTTTGACGTGCGCGTAGACGGCTTCGCGGTCGGCATCGAGCTCTACCGGGGCCCGACGAGCTGCGTCATCGGCGTCGGCGGCGCCCCACCGCCCGATGGCCGCGTCGTCTCGCCCTGTGTGCGCGTCAATGGTGCCGAGATCTGCGGTGAGCCCAGCGCCAGCGGCGTGACCTTCTCGGAAGAGAACCTCAAGAAGGTCGCGGACTGCTTGCCCTGAGCGCCTCGGCGATCAGGGCTCGTCGGCGCGCAGCGGGCCCTCGGGCAGGTCGCTCCAGAGGATCTCGCCGGGCTCATACACCGTGGCCTGGAACTGCCGGTGCACGACCTTCGTGTCCCGGGCCTCTGGGTCCAGGGAGAGATCCTCTTCAGCGAGGCTCTCGCTGAGGGCCTGGGCGTAGGGCGTGAGCGGGATGCCCAGGGTCGCGGCCAAGGGCTTGGGGTCGAGGGTGAGGTCTTCGCCCCAGAGCACCATCCAGCGCTGAAACCAGTGCGGCCAGCGGCGGCCCGCGACCCGGGACGCGCGGATGAGCGCCTGGGCGGCGACGCCGTCGATGAGGCGATAGCCGGGGCTCTGCCCAGCGGCGGCGCAGGCCTGATCCAGCGCCTCGCCCAAGGTGAGGCGATCGGGGCCGACGAGGCTCAGCACATGGCCTAACGCCGCGCTGTGGTCCAGGGCGGAGACGGCGACCAAGGCGGCGTCTCGGCGGGCCAAGGGGGCGATGGGCGTGTCGCGGTGGCCGACCCGGCTCGGGCTCTGGCCGTCGCGGAGCGCCCGGGCGACGTCGGCGAGCTCATCCACGAAGGGGCCGCAGCGCACGATGGAGTAGGGGAGCCCCGAGCTGATCAGCGCCTCTTCGGCCCGGCTGAGGTTCGTGAACGCCGGGCAGGTCGTCGGGCGCTCGACGCCGAGGCAGCTCACCATCACGAGGCGCTTGATCTTGTGGTGTTTCGCCGCCGCGATGAGGTTCAGCGTGCCCTCATGGGTGACGTTGCCGTGGTGGTTGTCGGTGCTCTCCACCCGAACGTTCGCCGCGTGAATCACGAGGTCAACGCCCTTGAGCGCCCGCTTCAACCCCGCAGGATCCCGCAGGTCCGAGAAGAAGTAGTTCGCGCCGGTGTCGTTGAGCCAGTAGTACTCCGACCCTGGGCGAACCAAGCAGCGCACCTCAAATCGTGCGGCGCGCAGCAGGCGAACGATCTTGTTGCCGAGTCGGCCGGTCGCGCCGGTCACGAGGATCATGAGAAGCTCCAGGAGGTCCGAGGCGAAACATAGCGCCTCTGCGGCGGGCTCGCTCGCCGAGTGAGCGCCGGGTTATCCAGCCTTGGCCCAGAGGAGGGCGCCTGCATGTCCGATGAAGCCCAGCGTGATGGTGAAGGTGGAGCGGCCGCCGCCGACCCCGGCAAAAAGGACGCGCGGACCGGCGCCCGGCGTGGGGGAGACGATCGGGAGTTTGAATCCCTGAGCCCCGCGCTCTCCGACGCCATGCGCCAGGTGCTCGGGGTGATCCGCACCCACGGCCGCCGTCAGCTTGAGCACCTCGCGCGGCGAGGCCGGGAGCGCCTCGATCTCATCCAGGCGCGCCGAGATCTCGATCGGCTGCACCAGAAGCTCGGCCGGGAGGTCGTGAACCTCGTCGAGGCGGGAGAGCTGGATCACCCCGCCCTGCGCCAGCGCGCCGCGCGGATACGGGCCCAGGAGGAGGTCGTGCGGGAGGCCGAGCGCCAGCAAGGCGCGGGCCCCGCCCCGGTGGATCCCGCCGCCGACGAGGGCGACGAGGGCTGACCGGAAATTTGGGGCAGTCGCCTTGCCAGGAGCGACCTGCCCGGCTAACTAAGTGGTGCCTGATGGGGCTGTAGCTCAGTTGGGAGAGCATCAGAATGGCATTCTGGGGGTCAGGGGTTCGAGTCCCCTCAGCTCCACCATCATCCCCTCTCGGTTCGCCGAGAGGGGTTTTTTGCTTCAGCGCGTCATGGGCCTGGCCAAGCACCGCCGCCGCACGCGCCGCTCCTCCTCGCCACGACGCGCGCCGCGGCGCCCTCGGTCTGCGCCGCCAAAGCCCTCTGCGCTCGGTTTTTTGGCCCCTCTCGGCGCGATCTTGTGGGGGAAGGGGTTAACTAATCGTCTTCATGGCGCACGCGACCTGCGCGCCCAGGCGCTCGCTGTAAGCTCTCCCCCTCAGGTCGTCGGCACGACGACTCATCATCGTCCCAACCTCTTTCGGAGTCCGAATGAACCTTCGCTTGACCACTGGCCTCGTCTTGGGGTCGTTCATCGGCTTATCGAGCCCAGCGTTGGCCGAGGATTATCCGCGTCCGAGCCTCGATCTGGCCCTTGATCAGTACGACATCGGCATCTCCGACTACACCTTCCCGTCGGGCCTGCGCATCCTCTTCCAAGAGGATCACTCCCAGCCGATCGTCTCGATCACGATGGTCATCGACCGTGGCTCCTCCCACGATCCCGTCGGCAAGGAGGGCATCGCCCACCTCGTCGAGCACCTGTGGTTCCGGTCGGTCCACGGCACCTTGCCCAAGGTCTGGGACGTCTTGGAGGAGTTCGGCGCCAACCTGAACGCCTCCACGGCCTCGGACTGGACCAACTACATGACCGTGGCGCCCAAAGACGCCTTGGTCCCGCTGCTCAAGATGGAGGCGATGCGCCTCACCGAGCCCGTGATCGGCGTGGTCGAGCAAGACGTCGCCACCGAGCGCGAGATCGTGCGCAACGAGCTCCGGATGCGCTACGAGAACTCCAGCGG
>JBEAVX010000532.1:0-4886 GCA_041160755.1 Pseudomonadota bacterium | reverse complement strand
CGAAGCCGCAAAGGCCCGATCTCAACGCCCCGGCCTACACCATGCGGTCTCCGCGCCAAGCAGAACCGCCGAATGATGGAGCCGACTCCTTTGCGCCTTCGCGTCTTTGCGCGCCCTTCTGTGCTACGTCGCCACACCCACCCAGGACAACAACACCGCAGCCTTCGTGCCTTCGCGCGCCCTCCTGAACGCCAGACCGCCGCCACCCCCACCCAACCCGGGTGAAGGCGACGGCGGCCATCTCACACCACGGATCTCACTCCGCGTACAACGCCTCAATCTCCTTCGACCAGTTCTCGTTCACCTTCTTGCGCTTGACCTTGAGCGTCGGGGTCAGCTCATTGTCGGCGATGGTGAAGTTGCGGGGCAAGACCTTGAACTTCTTGATCTGCTCCACCTGGGCGAACTCGCGGTTCATCTCGTCGATGTGCCGCTGGATCTCCTTCTGCAAGGCCGGGCTCGTCGCCAGCTCCTCGGGCTTCACGCCGTTCGCGTTGGCCCAGGCGGGCCCCTTCTCGGGGTCGATGGTGACCAGCGCGATGAGGAACTTGCGGCGGTCGCCGATGACGACGGCCTCGTTCACCAGCTCGTGCTGTTTGATCGCCGCCTCCAGGTTCTTGGGGGCGATGTTTTTGCCGCCGGCGGTGATGATGATCTCTTTCTTGCGGCCGGTGATGCTCAGGAACTGGTCGCTGTCGAAGGCGCCGAGGTCGCCGGAGCACAGCCAGCCGTCCACCAAGGTCTCGGCGGTGGCCTGGGGCTCTTTGTAGTAGCCCAAGAAGATGTTGGGGCCTTTGACCAGGATCTCGCCGTCTTCAGCGATCTTCACCGTCACGCCGGGCAGGGCCGGGCCGACTGTGCCGAGTTTGGTGCGGCCAGGGCGGTTGATGGTGGTGGGGCCCGAGCCCTCGGACTGGCCGTAGACCTCCAGCACGGTGAGGTCGAGGGACGAGAAGAACTCCAGCACCTCTTTGCCGATGGGCGCGGCGCCAGAGACACAGACCCGGGCGCGGCCCAGGCCGACGGCGGGCTTGAGCTTCGAGTAGATGAGCTTGTTCGCCAAGGAGTACTGGAAGGCCAAGAAGCCCGAGGGCTTCTCGCCGCGCATGTTGAGGGCGTTCGCCTGAATCGCGACGCCGCGCGCCCACTCCACGAGCTTCGCCTTGACGCCCGTGGCCTCCTTGAGCTTGCCCGACACGCCGGCGTGGAACTTCTCCCAGATGCGGGGCACGCCGAAGAAGATCGTCGGCTGGACCTCCTTGAGGTTGTCGCCGAGCTTCTCGATGCCTTGGGCGAAGTAGACCGCGTAGCCCGAGCAGGCCGGGGCGTGGATCGAGAACATCTGCTCGGCGATGTGCGAGAGCGGCAGGTAGCTCACCGAGCAGTCTTCAGGGCCCGCGCCGCCGACGATGTCGTTGATCGCGAGGTTGGCCGTCCAGGCGAGGTTCTCGTGAGAGAGCATCACGCCCTTGGGCGGCCCGGTGGTGCCCGAGGTGTAGATGAAGGTGGCGAGGCCCTGGGGCTCCAGCTTGGCGACGCGGTCGTGGACCTCCTTCTCGGGGGTGCCCTCGGCCTTCGCCATGAACTGCTCCCAGGTGAGCACGAGGGGGTGCTCGACCTTCTCCGCGCCCTTCATCAGGATGACGTGCTTGAGCAGGGGCAGCTCCGAGAGCTTGGCGAGGATCTTCTCCCACTGCGCCTTGTTCTCGACGAGCACCACGGAGGACTCGGCGTGGTTGACGATGTACTGCACCTCGGTGGGGGAGCAGGTCGTGTAGATGCCCGCCGGGGCGCCGCCCGCGCACATCGCGGCGACGTCGAGGATCACCCACTCGGGCCGGTTGAAGCCGAGGATCGAGACCGTCCCGCCGGGCTGAAACCCGAGGCTGATCAGCGCACGCGCCGCCTGCACACACTCGGCGGCGTAGGTCTTCCAGCTCGTCGGCTCCCAGGCGGTGGCGCCGCGAACGAAGTAGGCGGGCTTGTCGGCGAACTTCTGACCGTTCGAGATGATCTTGGACGGGATGCTGTCGTAGGCCATGCATCTTCCTGGGTGTTGGAGGGGCTTGAAGTCTACACGAGAGGAGAGGATGAGCGCAAGCGCGCCTCTGAGCTTTGGTTTCAACGAGCCCAAAAGTTGCGCGGCCTCCGCAGCCGCGCGCGTGAGGTTTCTTGAGTAGACTGCGGCCATGCGCCACCCGACCTTCGCCCTGACCGCTCTGCTCGTGCTGCTCACCCCCCTCGCCGCCTGCTCGGGCGCGAAGGACGACGGCGACGACTCCGCCCTGACCACGGATGACACCGGAGACTCCCAAGACACCGGCGGGGACGACACCGGCCAAGACAGCGAGCCTGACGACACCGGCGACTCTCAAGACACTCAAGACACCCAAGACACCGACACCGGCGAGCCGAGCGTCGAGCCCCTCGACGGCTTCGGCGCGCTCAGCGGCGACTGCGGCGTGCTGACCGAGGCCCTGCTCACCGACACGGCGCCGGGGCTCTACGTCAACACCTTGGACTTCGGCACGGAGACCTTCGACGCCAGCCTGCTCAGCGAAGGCGGCCAGATCATCTACGAGGCGGGCAACCTCGGCGGCTCTAGCCTGCTCTCCGAGGTCTTCGCCTATGAGGTGCTCTACCGCTGCGAGCTGGCGACCCTGCTCAAGACCGAGGGGGAGATCGTCTACACCGACACCGGCGGCAAAAAGACGGATATGCTCGTCGAGATCGACGGCCTCAAGCTCGGCGTGAGCGTCACCCGGGCCTACCACTACCCGCCGGATGACCCCTACACCCTCGCGCTGGCCACGGAGCTGCTCACGAAGAAGCTCGGGGATCTGCCGCTCTCCACCGCGAACGTCGCCCCTGAAGACGCCTGGGTGAAGCAGCTCCTCTCCATCCTCGCCTACACCCCCGAGCACGCCGCGCTCATTGAGGAGAGCTGGCTTGGCCTCGACGCCGAGCTGCGCGGCGACGCGATCCTCATCGTCACCGCCACCGAAGGGGCGGACGAGGAGCTGTACTGAGCGGCCCTATACCCTCGGGACGACGCAGTCCCGCGCCGGGACCTGGCCTGTGAGCAGGTCGGCGAGGGCGTCGACGATGGGCAGCCCGGCGTGGTTCATCCAGGCCCACTCCCCGGCGGGGTTTACCTCCAAGAACCACAGGCGGCCCGCCTCGTCCTCCAAGATGTCGGCGGCGCCGTAGTTGAGGCCGAGGCGGTCCATCAGGCGCAGCATCGCCTGGCAGACGGAGTCCGGCAGGCTGGCGGGCTTCCAGGCGTAGACGACGTCTTTGTCGCGCAGGCTCGCCAGTCGCCAGTCCGTGCCGAACGCGCCCGAGGTGTAGTCCAAGGCGCCGATCATCAGCCGCTCACCGACGATGGTGATGCGGTACTCCCGGCGGGTGCGCACCCGGGGCTGGAAGATCATCGGGCAGGCGGTGAGGCCGTCCAAGCCGTCGAGATCGTCCTCGGTGACCACGGAGGTGTGCACCGCGCCGGTGCCCTCGGCGGTGTTGAGCGCGAAGGCGTGCTCCATCTTCGTGATCACCTCGCCGTGGTGCTCGTGGAAGAAGGCGCGGGCGGACTCCGGGTCGTTCGTCACCAAGGTCGGCAGCACGTCGAGGCCCACCTGGGCGGCGATCCCGAGCTGTCGGGCCTTGTCGCCGACGAGGCGGATGTGGTGCGGGCGGTCCACGACGAGGCCCGCATGGGCGCTGGCGAGGCCGCGCAGGGTGATGCGGGACTCCTCGACCGCCGCCGCCTGGGCCTCGGCGCCCATGGCCGGATCGACCTTCGACGAGAGGTTCACCCGGCGCCACCAGATCGACGTGCTGGCGTCCAGCGGCACCCACAGGCCGTCGACCTGAATCGCCGCGGCCAGCTCCGCCCCGCGCTGGGTGCGGCGCACCATCGGCGCGTTGGGGAAGAGGTCGGTGTGAAGGGGGATCAGCCGGTGGCCCCGCTTGGCGACGGCTTCAGCGACCCAGGCCGCGCTGGGCTCTTGGGTGTGGGTGACGGCGAGCACGTCCATGAGGAGCCTCGGGCGTTGGTGCGATGGCCGGGCCTATCCCCGGCGGCGCCCCCGGGCCAGGGCCGGGAAGGGTTGAGAGAGGGCCGCCTACTCGACCTCCAGCTCCAGCAAGTTCAGGTAGGCGAAGGCCCCCTGGGCGCGGTCCACGTCGAGGTGCAGGCGGCCATAGGCGTCAGGCACAAGGCCAGTGAACACGACGAGGGTGCCCTCGTTGCCGTCGTAGCCGCCCTCGCCGATGTCCGGGCCCGTGGTGGTGACCTCGGCGGACACGGCCTCCTCCCCGCCCTCGATGGTGAAGCGGGTGATCCGGGTCTCCTCGTCCGTGGCGCGGCTGGCGAACAGGCGCAGGGTGTGCCGGGCGTCAGGGGAGAGGCCGCTGAGCATGATCCCGCCGGGGTCGTCTGGGTCACCGGTGTAGAAGAAGTCCGCCGTGGCCTGCCACACGGCCAAGGTGCCGAGCTTGTCGCCGGAGGGGCTCGTGAGGCCGCCGTTGCGCAGGCCGTTCGCGCGAAAGCCCCCGGAGAGCACGAGGTCAACCCCGGTGACCGCCCCGGTGGTGGTGACGAGGCCCCGCAGCGCCTCCCCGGCGAGGGCCTGCTCGCCGCCTTGGAGCGTGTGCCAGGTGTTCCAGCGGATGCCAAAACCATCGACGCTCGGGGTCTGGGCGCCGTCTTCGCTGTTTGACGGGCCGAGATCAACCCGCAGGTAGCTCCCCGAGGGCGGCCCGACCGGCGCCGCGGCGACGACGTCGGGCATGTGGGCGCGAACGGTCGAGATCACCGCCGCGTCCCACAGGGCGTAACCCTCGGCGTTGAGGTGCAGGCCGTCCACGAAGTACGCCTCGTCGGG
>JBEAVX010000515.1:0-4907 GCA_041160755.1 Pseudomonadota bacterium | reverse complement strand
GTTCCAGATGTAGTAGCCGAACATCGAGAAGTCGTCGGAGATCGTGCGCGCCCCGGCCTGGGCCTCGCCGTCGGGGTCGTACATCTGCTCCATGCTGGACAAGGTGCTCGGGTCCACCACCATCGTCGCCAGATCAGGGCGGACGGCGACCAAGGTCATGGCGAACAGCCACGGCCCCACGAACAGCGCCGCCGCCAAGGCGTGCAGCGCCCAGTTGGCGCGCACCGCCTGCGGAAAGCGGGCGAGCAGGCCCTTGAGCAGAGGGTCGGGGTCGGCCCGACCGGCGTAGAGCACCCGCTGGCCGCGCAGGGCGAGCTCCTCCAGGCGGTCGATGAGGCCCAGCGTGTACCGACGCTCCCGGGCCAAGGCCAACTGGCTGCAGACCCGCGCGTGCTCCTCGGGCAGCTCCGCCGAGCGGGGGTGTTTGCCGCCGCGCTCCAAGGCGCCGAGCAAGGCCTCGTGCTCCCGCCAAAGGGCCTCGCCTTGGTCCTCAAACCAGCTCTGCTTCATGGCCCGCCCCCGGGCGCGTCGCCGCGCACGAACCGCGCGACGGCCGTGGCGCGGTCCAAGGCGGCCTTGCCCGAGAGGCCCCAGCCGACGCCGACGATCTCCGCGAGCTCCACATGGCGATCCACGGAGAGCCCGGGCCCGCGCTGGGCGAGGTCCACCAAGGTCTGCTGCTCCTCGGGGCGAAGGGGCGTCGGCGGCGGCGCGACGGGCCCCGGCGGCAAGGGGCGGCGCTCGGCGGCGGCGGCGCGGCGGTACACGACGAGGGTGCCCGCGGCGAGGTCGCCCAGGCGGCGCCCGTAAGGGTCCACCAAGGCGCTCAAGAGCCCCACCAAGAAGCCCACGGGCAAAAAGTCGGCCACCCGCAGGAGGTTCCGCAGGATCGACGCCCGGGGCGTGACCGGCGTGCCGTCGTCCATCACCGTCTGGAGCCCCAACACGAGCTTGCCCGGGGTGCGCCCGTTCAGCATCAGCTCGAACACCACGCCGTAGCCCCACTCCAGCACAAAGAGGAGGATCAACATGAGGCCGCCCGCGAAGGCCCCCGCGAGCTCAAGCGCCGTCGCCAACACCGCGTAAAGCATCATCCGCGCGAGCAGGTCCACGCCCCACGCCAGCGCCCGGGGCAGCGGCCCGGCGACGCGCTCCGAGAGCACCACCCCTTCAGGCGTCTCGATCTCCCGCCGGGTGTCCAAGGCCATCGCCACGCTCAGCGGCCTCCGTGGCGCACGACGACGGCGTCGGTCATCCAGTCATGGGGGGCGCGGCGCCCCGTCCAGCTCATCACGCCGATGAGCAGAACGAGCAGCGGCGGCGCGCAGCCCCCTGCGCACAGCAGCACCAACAGCACCGACTCCCGGGCCATCACGCCGCGCACGAAGCTCACCGGCTCACCGCTCTCGGCGTCGACGACCTGCAGATCAAACAGCGTCTTGCCCAGGCTCGGGGTGTTGGCGCCCCAGCGCAGGCCGACCAAGACCACGCTGGTGATGGGGCTCAACGCCAAGGCGCCCAGCAGGGTGCGGGCCACCACCTGCTCCAAAGGCAGCACGTCGCCGATGCTCAAGAGCAAGGCCAGCGGCGCGGCGGCGAAGAACCCCAAGGTCAAGTCCACCCCACGGGCGGCGAGGCGCAGCAGAATCGACGCGGGCTCTCCAGAGCCTTTGTTGGCCTCCGCCCCGTCGTGCTCGGCCTCGCGTGGCGGCGCGTAGGGGTTCACGGCGCGCTCTGGACCGCCGAGACCTTCATGATCTGGGTGCCCAAGAGGAGGTCGCTGAGGCCCCGGGCGTCGGGGCGCACAAAGGCCAGCACGAGGTCGATCACGGGGATGACCGTGACGCTGAGCCCAAAAAAGAACAGCAGCTCACGCACGAGCAGACGCCACAACGACGCGGGCTCGCCGTCCAAGGTGCACACCCGCAGGCCAAACACCCGTTTGCCCAAGGTGCCGCCGGCGCTCGCGGTGAGCACGAGGTGAACGAGGCTCACCACGGCCGGGACGACGGTGATGGACAACAAGAACGGCATCCAGGCCTCTTGTTCGCTGCGCGCCCCATCGCTCGCCACCGCGCAGGCGCCAAACGTGAGCGTCGCGATGGCGAAGAACACGACGGCCTCGACGAGTCGGGCGCCGAGGCGCGAGAGCGGCGAGGCCGGGATCATCGTCAAGCTCGACAACTCACACCCCAGCTCAGCCCTTGGCCGGCAGCTTCTCGATGCGCACGGCGCGGATGTTGCCCTTGAGCTTGAGCGCGCCGCGATGCCCGAAGGTCCAGCCCTTGCCGTCCTCGATGCGCTCGACGTGGGCGAAGGTGGAGACGAGGTCGGGGTCGACGCGCTGGGCGTCGGGCTCGTTGTAGGCGTCGAGGTCGGGGACGTTCACCGCCGGTTTGCCCGCCTTGTTCGCCCGCACCTTGCCGGGGATCATGTCGATGGTGCGCCAGGGCATGTCCTCCCAGCCCACCTCCGCGGCGGAGGTCTTGAAGATCACCCGGGTGTTCAAGGGCGCGATGACGACGACGGACTGCACGTCGTGGCCCTCTACGTCGCCTTTGACGCCGCTCGGGAAGACCTTGATGTGGGTGCGTTTGCCCGAGAGGTTGATCCCGGAGAAGGTGATGATGTCGCAGGTGATGCTCTCGGCGATGTCCCAGCGCAAGCGGGCCTCCAGGGGCCGCGCGGGGCCCTCCATGACGTCACGACTATACATGTTGCCGAGCAGGAGCCCAAGGCGGAAGGGATCCTCCACGGCTTACTTCGTGGCTTTGGGCAGACGCTCAATGCGGATCGCCCGCAGGTTGCCCTTGAGCTTGAGCGCGCCGCGATAGCCAAAGGTCCAGCCCACGCCGTCCTCGATGCGCTCGACATGCGCGTAGGTCGCGGGCAGGTCGGGGTCCACACGCAAGGCGTCGGCCTCGGTGTAGAGGTCGAGGTCGGGGATGTTGACCTCCAGGCGCCCGCCGGGCTGGGGCGTGCCGCGACCGGCGTGAACGTCCACCACCCGCCAAGGCATCTCTTGCCAGCGCTCGTCCGAGGCCGAGGTCTTGAAGATGAAGCGTAACCCCGGCGGGCAGACGATGTACAACGAGCGCACCTCGGCGCCGTCTACGTCGCCCTCGACGCCGGAGGGGAACACCTGGATGTGGCTGCGTCGGCCAGAGATGTTGAGCCCGGTGAAGGTGAACAGCTCACAGGCGATGTTCGGCGCGATGTCCCAGCGCATGAGGCCTCGACGGCGGGCGCGGCGGCCCGGAAGGGTGAGGCGCCAGCATAGCGGATCGTCGAAGCGAAGGGGCGGCCCAACTTTGACGAGCGCGGCGCGAGCGTGGTAGATTTGGGCATGTCGCGCCAAATGTAGGGCGCGCTGTCGCACTCCAGCAGGAGTCCTCGTGGGCGCGTCGCGGTCCGGCTACCTCAACCTCCACCAAGGAGAGCTCGGCATCGCGTATGTTCGTGCGGTCGCCAGCGCGGCGGAGGTCTTCGTCGAGGACGGCGGTCGCTTCGCGGATCTGGACGGGGTCGATCTCAGCCTGTTTACCCGAGACGCCATCGGCGTCGTCGGCTCTCGTCGCCTGCATGTGCAGGTGAAGACCTGGACGGGCAGCCCCGAAGGCGACACCATCCCCTACGATCTCAAGCGCAAGAGCTACAACGATCTGCGCATCGCGGCCCCCCAGGTGCCCCGTCTGCTCGTGCTGGTGCTGGTGCCGCCCGACCCGTCGGAGTGGGTGACCCACACGAACGAGGCCCTGCTCTTGCGCCGCTGCGGGTATTGGCTCAGCCTGCGCGGCGCGCCGCCTACGCCGAACGACGCCCAGGTCCGGGTGAGCGTGCCCCGGGCCCAGGTCTTCGACGTGCCTACGCTGCGCGGCCTGATGGCCCAGCTCGCCGACGGGGTGCAGCCATGACCGAGCTGGCCGTGATGAGCGTCGAGCAGCTCGTGCCGGCGCCGACCCCCGCCGAGGTCATGTCGTACCTCGTCTCGCGTGGGTGGGTGCTCCACCGCCAGGATGATCGTTGGGCGGCGCTCACCTACGACGAGCCCGGCGAGGAGTCCTGCGCGGTGGAGGTGCCGCTGCGCGCCGAGGCCCGGGACTACCCCGCCGCCTTGCGCAGCCTCTTGACCGACCTCGCCCTCGTCGAGCGGCGCCCGGCGACGACCATCCTCCGTGAGCTTCGGGCGTCGGGGGTCGACGCGGTGCGCCTCGGCCTGAGCGGCGCGAGCACCCAAGACGGCACCGTGCCCGTCGAGGCCGGGCGCCGTCTGTTCGGCGCCGCGCGCGATCTGTTGCTCGCGGCGGCCTGCTCCGCCGTCGATCCCCGCGCCGTCTTCGCCAACCGAAAGCCCGACGAGGCCCTGCGGTTCATCGAGGACGCCCGCTTCGGCCTGCCCGAGCTCGGCAGCTACGTCATCGTCCTGCGCGCCGCCGTGCCGCCGTTGCTCCAGCCCAACCTGCTCAGCGACGAGCCCGACCCCTCGCCACCCTTCGCCCGCCGGGCGATGCAGGTCTTGGCCACGGGCCTCGCCGGGGCCCGCAGCGCCGCCGTCGAGGCCTCGGCGGGCGCGGGGCTCATGGCCTTTCAGTCCCGGGCCAGCGTCGGCGTGAGCGCCAACCTCTGCGACGCGCTCTCCGAGCTCCTCGACGCCGCCCGCGCCGACACCCTGCGCGCCGAGCTCTCCTTCGCCAGCCGCCGCCCGACGGCGCCCCACATCCCGCGCCACGTCACCTTCACCGCCGATCTCAGCCCCATGCTCCGCGAGGCCGCTCGGGCCCTGCGCGTGAGCCAACCCCAACGCGGCGCCGAGGTCGAGGGCCCCGTGGTGAAGCTCAACAGCCTCGACCCCTCCCAAGGCGGCGAGGTCGTGCTCCACGCCCAGCTCGACGGCGGCCCCCGCTTTC
>JBEAVX010000507.1:0-6602 GCA_041160755.1 Pseudomonadota bacterium | reverse complement strand
CTGCACCGGCCCAACCGGGAGCTGCCCCCGACGGCCCAGGTCGAGGAGGAGACGGTGCGCTGCGCGCTGCGGGTGAAGATGCGGGGCGCCGACGGCCCGAGCGCCTCCTTGGTCGACCCCGACCGAAACGCCCGCTACGACGTCTACGGCGAGACCCGCGTGGCGCTCTTGCACGCCTTGGGCCGCCAGATCCTCGCCGACCGCGCCGGGCGCCTGCCCGCGCCGCTCGTGGGCTGGGTCGGCGACGAGGAGATCATCGCCGCCATCTGGGGCCGAATGCCCATTCAAGACCCCCAGAACAGCCTCGCCGTGCTCGTGCTGCGGGCCCGCAAAGACATCAAGTCCGCGGGCTTCGACCCTTGGCTCATCGAGCGCCGCCGGGGGCGCACGCGGCTGCGGGTGGGCGAGGTGATCCTCGACGGCTGAGGGCGGGAACACGCCGCCTGTCCTTTACGACGGCGTGCTTTGGGGATAATCCGCCGCCCCAACGCCGGGAGCGCCACCATGTCCAGGATCGCCTCGCCCGACCTCGCCCAGCGCGCGGTCAACACCATCAAGGGCCTCACCATCGACGCGGTCCAGAAGGCCAACTCCGGGCACCCGGGGATGCCGATGGGCATGGCCGACGCGGCGTTCGTGCTGTGGCACAGCCACCTCAAGCACGACCCGAGCGACCCCACCTGGCCCGACCGCGACCGCTTCGTGCTCAGCGCGGGCCACGGCTCGATGCTCCTGTACTCGCTCTTGCACCTCACGGGCTACGATCTCAGCCTGGACGACCTCAAGGCCTTCCGCCAGTGGGGCAGCCGCACGCCGGGCCACCCCGAGGTGGGCCACACGCCGGGCGTCGAGACGACGACGGGCCCCTTGGGGCAAGGCCTCGCGATGGGCGTCGGCATGGCCTTCGCCGAGCGCTGGCTGCGCGAGCGGTTCGGCCCGGAGCTCGTGGACCACTGGACGTATGGCGTCGTCTCCGACGGCGATCTCATGGAGGGCGTGGCCGCCGAGGCCGCGTCGTTGGCCGGTCACCTGCGCCTGGGCCGCATCGTCTACCTCTATGACGACAACGAGATCACCATCGATGGCTCGACCTCGCTGTCGTTCACTGAAGACCGCGCCGCGCGCTTCACGGCCTTGGGCTGGCACGTCCAGACCGTAGACGGCCACGACCGGGACGCCGTCCACAGCGCGATCCTCGCCGCTCGCCAAGACGACCGCCCGTCGCTCATCTGCTGCCGCACGCGCATCGGCAAAGGCTCGCCCAACAAAGAGGGCAGCGAGAAGTCCCACGGCAGCCCCTTGGGCGCTGAAGAGGTTCGCCTCACCAAGATCGGCATGGGCATGGACCCGGACGCGACGTTTGTGGTGCCCGCGGACGTCGTCGCCGAGCTTCGCGCCGAGAACGCCGCCCGCGCCGCCCGCCGGGCCGAGTGGGAGGCCCGCCTCGCCGCGCACCCCCGCCGGGCCGAGTGGGAGGCCCTGCACCGCGCCCCAGACCTCAGCGAGGTGGTGTGGCCGAGCTGGCCCTTGGGCGGCAAAGGGGTGGCCACACGCAAGGCCAACCAGGACGTGATCAACGCCGTCGTCGTCCAGATGAAGAACCTCGTCGGCGGATCCGCAGACCTCGCGGGCTCCAACGGCACCACGCAGAAGGGCACCGGCATCATCCAGGCCGAGGCCTGGGGCAACCGCAACGTCGCGTTCGGCGTGCGGGAGCACGGCATGGCCGCGATGTGCAACGGCATGACGCTCCACGGCGGGATCCGGCCCTACAACGCCACGTTCTTGGTGTTCCACGACTACATGCGGCCCTCGGTGCGGCTCTCGGCGCTCATGCACCAGCCCGTCGTCTACCTCTACACCCACGACTCGTTCCATCTGGGTGAGGACGGCCCCACGCACCAGCCCATCGAGCACCTCATGGCGATGCGGCTCATCCCGGGCCTCGTGAACCTCCGCCCGGCGGACGCCACCGAGGTCGCCGAGGCCTGGAAGATCGCCCTGGCCCGCACAGACGGCCCGACGACGCTCTCCTTGACCCGCCAAGAGCTCCCGGTGTTAGACCGCTCGGTCTACGCCTCGGCGGAGGGCGTGGCGAAGGGCGCCTATGTGCTCGCCGAGGCCCCTGGCGGCGCGCCCGAGGTGGTGATCATGGCGAGCGGCTCCGAGGTAGACCTCGCGCTCAAGGCCCAGCCTGTCCTCGCCGAGCGCGGCGTGGCCGCCCGGGTGGTGAGCTTCCCGTCCTGGGAGCTCTTTGAGGCCCAGCCCAAGGCCTACCGCGACGCGGTGCTGCCCCCCGGGGTCAAGCGTGTCTCGGTGGAGGCCGGGCGGACCTTCGGCTGGGAGCGTTATGTTGGCCAAGATGGCCGCGCCATCGGCATCGATCACTTCGGGGCCTCCGCGCCCGCCGAGGTGCTCGCCGAGCGGTTCGGGTTCACCGTGGACGCCGTCGTGAAGGCGGCGCTCACCCTGGTTCGGTGACCACAGGAGCGAAGATGGGCCTCCGGGATCTCCTCAAAGGGAAAGCTGAGAAGCACGGCGGCCTGCGGGGCCTCGCCAAAGAGGCCCTACGTCGCGCGGGTGGCGGCGCCGAGGCGCCAAACGCGCCGGTGGAGCCGGTGAAGGTGGAGCCCGTGAAGGTGGCGCCCGCGGCCGCCCAGGTGAGCGCGCCCGCGCCCGCGCCCGCGCCCGTGAAGGCGGCGGCGCCCAAAGACGACGGCCCCTTCGTGAAGGTCGCCCGCTCGGATCAGGTGCCGGAGGGCAAAGCGGGCACCTACGTCATCGGTGAGGACGCCATCGCCGTGTTCCGGGTCAAAGGCAAACTCTTCGCCATTGACCAGACCTGCGTTCACGAGGACGGCCCCCTGGGCGAAGGCAAGCTGGAGGGCCACGTCGTGAGCTGCCCCTACCACGACTGGCGCTACGACGTGCGGGACGGCCGCTGCCTCTCGGCGACCGACCGCGCCGTGGCCTGCTTCGCCGTCAAAGAAGAGGGCGGGGCCATCCTCATCGGGCGCAAGGTGAGCGAGTCCAGCGGCGAGCGCGGCGGCGCCCACGACGACGGCCTGAAGGTCATCGTGAAGGACATCGGCAAGCTCTGAGGCTTGCGTGCGGCTCAGCGCTGCAGGCTCGCCGCGAGGCGCTCGCCGTCGTCAAGCTCGATGATCAGCCCACGGTCGAGGAGCGGCTCGGCGAGGTCGAGGAGCGCGTGCTCCCCGAGGGTGAGCTGCTTCGCGAGGGCCTCGATCGTCATCGGGCCCCGGGCGGTGAGCTGCAACAGCGCCCGCTCGGGCTCGGTGAGGCCGACGATCTCCCGCACCGGGTCGCTCAAGAGGGCCACGAGCGCGCCGGGGTTGCCTTTTGACGCGCTGAGCAGGCCCTCGGCCTGATCCATCGGCCGGTGTAAGGCGGCGAGGAGCTGGCGGACCTGATCGAGGCCGAGGTTGGGCGGCTGGATGTGCTGGGCGCCGAGCTTGCCCAAGGTGACCATGGGGCGGTCGGTGACGATGACGAGCAGGCAGCGCAGGCGCTCGGCCAACACCCGGCTCGCGAGCTCGATGACGCCGCGGTCCCGGCTCTCGGTGACGACGAGGGTGGGCTGGGCGGCCGCGCGCAGCTCAGGCAGGAGCTCTCGGGGGCGCTCGCCGAGGCCCAGGCGCACGAAGCCCTCACGCCGGGCGGCGGACTGAACCTCGGCCGCTAGGGTGCGCCGACCGCTGCCGTCAGGGCCATGGAGCACCACCACGGCGCCTTCGCCTTGTTGGGCGGCGACGACCAGACCCCGCAGCGCCTCCCGCTCACGACGCATCCCCACGAGGATCGGCTGAGGGGGGCTGCGCAGCGACCCCCGCAGCGCCTCGGGGAGCGCGCTCGCCGGGCCCGGGCGCGCGTCGGGCCGCCGCGCCAAGAGCCCCATCACCAGCTCATCCAGGGCCTTGGGGAGCCCCGGCGAGAGGGCGGAGACCGGCTCGGGCAGGCTAGAGAGCGGCAGGTAGGTCAACGCGGCGGGGTCGCGGTCGGCGAAGGGCGGGTGGCCGGTCAACATCGCGTAGACCAAGGCGCCAAACGACCACAGATCCGTCGCGAAGCCCGGCGGGCGCCCGGCGAGCACCTCGGGCGCGGCGAAGCCCAAGGTGCCTCTGAAGCCCGCGGGCGGCGGCTCGTCCTCGACCAGCCGGGCGATGCCGAGATCGATGATCCGGGGGCGATCTTGATCATCGATCACGACGTTGGACGGCTTGAGGTCGCCATGGGCGATGCCGTTGCCGTGCAGGTGCGCGAGGCCTTCAGCGAGGCGGGCGGCGACCTCGACGACCCGCGCCACCCCTTTGCCCCGGGCCCACTCCTTGAGCGCCGCGCCCTCGACATACTCCAAGGCGAGCCAGCTCCCGGAGGGGTGGGCCTGCACCTTCCGGATGACGTTCGGGTGGTCGACCCAGTCCAAGATCGCGGCCTCGTGGCGCAAGGCCGCCTGTTGGCTCTCGCTCTGGGCCACCTTCAGCGCGACCGGCCCCGCGGGGCCTTCAGCCCGCCAGACCATGCCGCCGGCGCCCGCGCTCAAGAGCTGCAGGCATCGAAACGGGCCCGTCGGGGGGCTCGGCTGGGTGCTCGTCTCCACAAGGCTCCGTGAGGGTCGCGGGCGGGGCGCCGTCATGTAGAATACCATAGCCAAGACTGCTCACGGAGGAGCGTGAATGATGGATGACGTTCGGGCGCCAATGGCGCTCTTGAGCTGTGAGGGGGCGCGAGATCTCGCCGGGCGCGTGGCCTCGCACCTGGCGCGTCCGCTCCTCGCCAGTCACGAGACCTGGTTCGCGTGCGGCGAGGCCAAGGTCGAGATCGAAGAGAACGTTCGTGGCCACGACGTCTACATCTTCCAGAACCTCATCAGCCCCGGCGACGAGCACAGCCCCTACGATCGCCTGATGATGCTGCTGCACGCCGCCGACGCCGCGAGCCTCGCCGACGCGCAGTGGGTCACCGCCGTGCTTCCGTACTACCCCGGCGCCCGCCAAGACAAACGAAAGGGCCGCACCCGGGAGGGCATCTCGGCCTCGCTGGTCGCCCGGATGCTCAAGGCCGCCGGGGTGCGGCGGGTGCTGTGCATCGAGGTCCACAACGAGGCCATCGCCGGGATGTTTGACCCGCGCTTCTGCATGTTGGAGAACCTCTACCTCACCCGGCCCCTCTCGGCGTTTCTGCGCGCCCGAGGGCTCTGCGGCGACGTCGTCGTGGCGCCGGACGTCGGCGGCATGGAGCGCGCCCGGCGCTACGCCTTGGAGCTCTCGGCGTCTCTGGCGGCGATCTCCAAGGAGCGCGACTACGCCCAGCCGAACACGGTCTTGCGGGCGAACCTCATCGGCGACGTCGCGGGCCGAGACGTGCTGCTCGTAGACGACATCATCGACACGGCGGGGTCCGTCGTCGCCGCCGTTCGAGAGCTCCGCGAGCACGGCGCCAAGAACATCACCGCGGCCTGCACCCACCCGGTGCTCTCGCCCCCGGCCTGGGATCGCCTGGGCGCGGTGGCGGAGGAGGCCCAGGCCGAGGGCTGGCGCTTCACCGTCGTCGGGGCTACGTCGATCCAGCACCCCCAGCCGCCGCCGTGGTACCAGGAGTTCGCCGTGGAGTCCCTCGTGGCCTCGGTCATCCGCAACATCAACCGCCGCGGGAGCGTCACCCGTGTGCAGGAGGAGCGCGCAGAATGACCCTCCTCTCCCTCCTCGGGAGCCTCGCCGCCTTCGCCCAAGACGCCCCCGTCGTGCGTATCCCCGCCGACGGCGACACCCCCGTTGGTGAGCCCGAGCCCGCGCCAGACGTGGTTGACCCCGAGCTGCCGCCGCTGCCCGAGGAGGGCGGACTCGCCGCGGAGATCCCGCTCTTGGAGCGCCTGGACTGGGCGCCGTACTGGGAGCCCATCGCCGGGTACCAGATCTACAACGCCGGGCGGTTCGGCACCTCGGTCTTCACCGTCGGCGCCATGGTCGGCGTGCGCTACGAGGACCGTGAGAGCCCCCTGGAGGGCCGCACCCGCGTCGCCGCCTCCGCCTTGTTGGGCGGCGGCCTCGGCGTAGACGCCCGCCTGGGCAGCTTCTTGGGCCCCGCGGGCAAGTACTGGTCGGTGCAGGCGGGCCCTGACTTCTTCTACAACCGTTATGTCGAGGGCAACCTGAGCTTCTTGCCGCCGAGCCCCGGCATGGACATGGTCGTGCGCGCCACCTTGGGCCCGGATCAGGTCTACGTGCTCGGCGGAGTGAGCCCGGCGATCCTCCTGAGCCCCGACCGCCGCGTCAACTGGGAGCGCACCGACCGCTTCGGCTTCGGCCACGAGTTCGAGTGGTACGTCGGCGGCGTCATCGACACCGACGTGTTCAGCTTCGCCTTGACCTGGCGGGAGCGCACCATCTCCACAGGCGTGATTCAGTCGGTGAGCTTCACCGTCGGCATCTAAACGCCCGTCTGTGTGGGGTGCGCCCGCCGCTCACCCCAAGGCCAACATCCGCTCCAGAGGTTTGAGCGCCGCGAGCCGCAGCTCTTCGCTCATCTCGATGCGCGGCTCCAGATCCCGCAGGGCCAACACCATCTTCTCTAGGGTGTTGAGC
>JBEAVX010000391.1:0-3390 GCA_041160755.1 Pseudomonadota bacterium | reverse complement strand
CAACCCCCGTCACCACCGCCACCTCCCGCCACTCCCCCGGCTGGAGCCCGTCGAGGCGATACGGCCCAATCGCCGCCCGGATGAGCCGCAGCGTCGGGTGTCCCACGGCGGCCGTCATCCGGCGCACCTGGCGGTTGCGGCCCTCGCGCAGGCCGAGCTCGATCCAGGCCGTCGGCACGTTGAGGCGGTGGCGGATCGGCGGGTCGCGGGGCCAGAGGCCGGGGGGCTCGTCGATGAGCGTCGCGCGCGCGGGGCGGGTGAGGCCGTCGGAGAGCATCACGCCGCGCCGCAGGGCGTCGAGCGCCGCCTCGTCGGGGACACGCTCCACCTGCGCCCAGTAGATCTTCTCTTTGCCGAAGCGCGGATCGGCCAGGGTGGCCTGGAGCTGGCCATCGTCGGTGAGCGCCAGCAGGCCCTCGGAGTCCATGTCCAGGCGGCCGCAGGCGTAGACGTTGGGCACGGGGACGTGATCTTTGAGGGTCGGGCGGCCCTCGCGGTCGGTGAACGCGCACATCACGTTGAACGGCTTGTTGAGCAGGATCAGCATGGCCCAGGTCTCTATTGTGTTGTGGCCCGGCGTCGAGGGGCGGCGGCGTGGGTGTACGATGTCGGCTCGCCTGAGGTGCCCGATGCTGCTCGCCGCTCTGCTCTTCGCCTGCGCGCCCGCGCCGGTCGGCTTCTGTGAGGGCGCCGTCCGGTATGACTACGCCCCCGACCGGGCCAGCTCGTTCACCACGTTCCCCGATGACTTCTGGACCGAGCCCGACCCGTCGAGCCCCACGGGCAAGCGGGTGTCGATGGCCATCGAGGACAACCCCGTCTTCGCCGACTACCCCGAGAACTACGCCGACTGGTACACCCACCTCTCGACCCTGAACGGCTTCGGGGTGAACAGCGGCATCTTCTTGCGGTTCACCGGGGATCTGCGGCCTGAGGACATCACGGCGGATCGGATCTACGTCGTGAGCCTGGGGGCGGAGGGGCCCGTGCGGCACGCCGTGGAGATCCTCACGACGGATCGGGAAGAGACGCTCCTGCTGCGCCCCTGGCGGGCCCTGCCTGAAGAGACGACCATCGCGGTCGTGCTGGAGACGGACCCGGCGGACCCGGCCTGCGTGGCGCCCTCGAAGACGCTCCGGGCGCTGTTGAGCCCGGAGACGGAGCTGGCGCGCGGTGAGGAGGCCCCGGCGCGCTCGGCGGAGTTTTTGGCGGCGCTCGACGCCGTGGGCCTGCCCCCGGAGCGGGTCGGCGCCATGACCGTGTTCACCACACAGACGATCACCCGGGCGTCGCTGGCCGTGGCCGAGCACGTCGCCACGACGACGCCGACCGTAGACGGCGAGCGGGTGTGTGTGGACGAGCTCGGCGGGCGGCGCTGTGATGTGCCGCTCACGGTGAACGACTACCGTGGCCCCGACCGCATCGTCCCCGACGACTCCGGGACGCCCCAGGCGACCTACGCCTTGCCCGTGCGGGTGTGGATGCCGCGGGAGCCCGGGCCTTACCCCGTCGTGCTCTGTGGGCATGGCCTCGGCGGCGGGGTGAATGACTGTGAGGTGCTCGTGCCCGAGGCGTTGCTGGAGGGCATCGCGGTGGTCGCCATCGACGCCGTGGAGCACGGGGACCACCCCGCACGAAGTGAGCCCGAGCTGGAGCTCATCGAAGACTTCATGATCTTCGCCCTGCGGGTCACGCCGCCGGGCATTCATGGCCTCGTTCTGCGCGACAACTTCCGCCAGTCGGCCTGGGACAAGCTCCAGGTGCTGCGCGCCGTTGAGCTGGGCCTCGACGTAGACGGCGACGGGGCGGTGGACTTGGACGCCGAGCGGCTGGTCTACGCCGGGGTGAGCCTGGGGGCGATCATGGCGCCGGAGCTCCTCGCGCTCAGCGACGCGCCCGTGGCGGCCTGGACGGCGGTGGGCGGCGCGCGGCTCACGCAGATCATCCAAGACTCGCCCTCGTTCTCGATCCTCGTGGACGTGATGCGGCCCGCCGAGCTGGACGACGGCGACATCGACCGGGCCTTCCCGCTGCTGCAGACGATGGTGGACCCCGGCGACCCGGCGTCGTGGGCGCCCCATGTGCTGCGAGACCGCCTGCTGGACGACGGGCCGCCGCCGCACCTCGCGCTCTTGCTCGCCCAAGAGGACGAGGTGGTGCCGAACTCCACGAACGACCTGCTCGCCTTGGCCTATGGCCTGCCCGGCGTCGGGACGGAGCTTTGGCCCGTGGAGGGGCTCACGTTCACCCCCGGCGACGCCCGCGCCAACCTGCCCGGGGGGCTCACGGTTGGGGTGGTGCAGTATGGCCTCGTGCAACGCGCCGAGGGGGCCGAGCCGACCCCGGCGGAGCACTCGCACCTCCACGACAGCGTCGAGGGCTTTGACAGCGTCCGAGCCTTCGTCCTACCCGCGCTTTGGGGCGAGACCCCGACGCTGCTCGCCGCGCCGTGAGGGTGGAGGGCGCTGTTGAAGGGCGCCGTTGAAGTGCGCTGAAACGCGCTGAAACGATCGTTTGGGGCGATTTTGGGGGCATCTGGGGCTATCCTCTGCGGTCCAGAGACCTTCGGAGGCGCGGATGCGATCCCCTGTCCCCTTGCTCACCCTGCTCGGCGTCGTCGGCTGCACCGGCGACGTCGGCGTGACCAAGTTCAACACCGAGCCCGTGGCGACGATCACGTCCCCGGGCGACGGCGACACGGTCCCCTCAGGCCAGCTCGTCACCCTGCGCGGCATCGTCTCCGACCCCGACGACCCGGCGTCGAACCTCG
Organism: Pseudomonadota bacterium; assembly: GCA_041160755.1. Lineage (GTDB taxonomy): Bacteria > Myxococcota_A > UBA796 > UBA796 > CAJQPC01 > JADKFE01. The sequence goes on along the minus strand of JBEAVX010000391.1, from coordinate 620 downwards.
TCGCCACCTGGACGGCCGGGGAGCGGACCCTCTGCGAGCGGGTGCCCGTCGGCGACGGCGGCGAGTCGTCGTGTGAGGCCAGCTTGGTCGCCGGGGAAGAGGAGATCACGCTCCTCGCCCAAGACCCGGCGAACGCAGTCGGCCTGGACTCGGTGACCGTGGTGATCACCACCCCGAACGCGCCGACCTTGACCTGGCTCTCCCCAGAAGACGGCGCCGCGCTCGCGGCGGACGTGCCCGTCGAGCTCGCCGTGCGGCTCGTAGACGACGCCGACGAGCCCGCCGCGCTCACCTTGGCCTGGACCGACGCCAGCGGCGCGGCCTTGGACCTCAGCACCACCCCCGACGACGACGGCGTCGTCCGCGACAGCGTCTTGTTGGAGGAGGGAAACTACACGATCACCCTCACCGCCACGGACAGCGACGGGCTGAGCGGCGTGGCCTCGACCAGCTTCGTCGTGGCGGCGCCGAACAACCTCCCGTCCTGCGAGATCACCGCGCCGTTGACCGGCACGAACGGCCCCGGCGGCGAGCCCGTGCTCCTCGCGGGGGTGGTCTCCGACCTCGATCAAGCCGCCGAGACCCTCACCGTGAGCTGGTCGAGCGACCTCATGGGCCTC
>JBEAVX010000320.1:0-4520 GCA_041160755.1 Pseudomonadota bacterium | reverse complement strand
ACGACCTGCCCATCGAGCGCTACATCGTGCTCGGCGGCTATGGCGAGCCCGCGCGGCTGAGCTTCAGCGGGCGCGGCGAGGCGACCGGCGCCTTGGGCCTCGATGAGCCCCTGAACCTCGTCGTAGACTCCGCCCCCGGCGACCTCTCCTTCACCTGGGACCGCCACGCGCTCGTCGCCGCCGACGCCTGGTCCCTCAAGATGGAGCGCGGCGAGGCCCGCACCGAGGGCCTACGTCTGGTCGGCGAGGCGACGGACCTCTCTCTGTCGGCCAGTCGCAGCGAAGGCGGCAGCGCGCTCATCGCCGGCGGAGGGCGCTTCGACCTCGGCCTGATCGAGCTGTTCACCGGGGAGACCTTACGCGCCGAAGGCGTGGGGGAGCTGCGTCTGGCCCTCAACCGCGTCGGCGAGCGCTTCGACGGCGCCCTGGATGTCACCGTCGAGGAGGCCACCCTACGCACCGACGCCTTCCCGCACCCCTTTGAGCGGGTCGAGGCCCACATCGTCGGGCGCCCGAGCGGCTACGTCGTGTTGACGGGTCAAGGGGAGGTCGGCGGCGGCGGGGTCACCTTGGGCGGCAGCGTCGAGGCCCGGGACTGGGTGCCCGTGCGTTACGACCTCACCGCGAACCTCATCGACGCCCGGGTGCGGTACTTCGACTTCTTGCCGCCGATGGTCGCCGACGCGGACCTCGCCTTGGGCGGCCCCCCAGACGGCCTGCTGCTCTCCGGCGACATCCGCATTCAGGACATGGTCTTCTCCGAGCGGGTGGACTGGGAGCAGTGGGCCGTGGACTTCCGCGAGCAGCAGCTCTCGGGCCTCGTCGCCGAGGTAGACGACGACGACGCCTTCTGCGACCTCGACCTCACCGTGCGCGCTGAAGGCACCGCCCGGGTGCGCAACAACATCGCCGATGGCCAGCTCGACGCGAACCTGCGCGTCATCGGCAGCACGGCGCGGCCGGGCATGGTCGGCGAGGTGCGCATGTTGAGCGGCGGGCGCATGTTCCACGAGGACCGCGAGTTCGTCGTCACCCGGGCCGAGCTGCACTACCTCGACCCCTGGACCTGGGATCCCGAGCTGGACTTCGTCCTGGAGACCGACATCTCCTCCCGAGATCGCAGCTACCACGTCACCTACCCCGTGAGCGGCCCCTTCTCCGACTGGCGCGCCGACCCCCGCTCCGACCCACCTCTGGCCCAGTCCGACATCAACGCGCTCATCCTCTTCGGGGTCACCCGGGAGGAGATCGAGCGCGCCGGAGGCGGCGGCGGCTCCGCCATCGCGATGGAGGGCCTCGACCTCTTGTTGACCGGCGAGAGCCAGCGCGCCCTGGAGCGCCTCGGCGACGGCGTGCTCCAAGACACCCACGTCGAGCTGGTCACCGGCGTGTCCGCCCGCGGCTCCCTCGTGAGCTCCGAGTGGCGGGTGCTCGTCGAGAAGCCGATCAACCAGCCCGTCGACGCCACGCTCATCGGCGAGTTCAACCCGTTCCGGCTGAACGACCAATACCTCGCCGTCGAGAAGCAGCTCGCCCACAACGTCTACCTCAACGTGTTCTGGGCGAGCTTTCAGCGCGAACGAAACCTGAGCATCGGCGGGGCCTACGGCGCGGACTTCAAGGTGCGCTGGGAGGCGGAGTGAGCCTCCTCGGGCTGTTGATGTGCGGCGTCGCGACCGCGCAGGAGGCCGCCGCCCCGGCGCGGCCTTGGTACCTCGGGCTGCCCGTCGGCCAGGTCAACCTGGAGGCCTCAGGCGGTGAGCTGCCGGACGAGAACCTGGAGCCTCTGTTACAGGCCCGCCAAGGCGACCGCTACAGCGTGCAGGTCATCCGCTCGGACCTCGCCGTGCTCTACAGCACCGGCCTGTTCTCCGAGGTGCTCGCCGAGGCCGAGCCCGGCGTCGCCTTGAACGACCAAGGGGAGCCCGTGCCCGGCGTGTGGTTGACCTACCGGGTGTGGCCCGCCCCGGTGATCGTGGAGCTCGACGTCGAGGGCGCCCGGGCCCTGCCGAGCCGAGAGGTGCTCGTCGCCGCGGGCCTGTCCTTGGGCGCACGTCTGTTGCCCGCCCAAGACCTCGACGCCGCGCGCCAAGGAGTGCTCAGCCGCTACGAGGCCGAAGGGTTCGTCGGCACCCAGGTCACCATCGACGTGATCCCCCAAGACGCCGGGCGCCTCGCGGTGACCGTGCGGGTGCGCGAGGGCGAGGCCCGCCCGCTCATCGGCCTCTCGTTCTCTGGCGATCCGGCGCTCTCGGAGCGCAAGATGCGGCGGATCTTGCGGGAGGCGGGCTTGCGCCGGGGTCGCCGGGTGAAGCCCGACACCCTCCGCGCCGCCCGGGCCGATCTCAGCCAGGCGCTCCACGAGGCGGGCTGGCCCCAGGCCCGGGTGAGCCTGCTCGGCCAAGAGGATCAGTCCGACGGGGTCGAGGGCGCGCGCCTCGTCGTGGTCGTCGATCCCGGAGATCGCCTGCTCATCGAGATCAGCGGCCTCGGCTGGCGCGAGCGAGACCTGGTGCGGGAGGCCTTGGGGGTCGAGGCCGAGGGCCGGGTGAGCCAGCGCCTCGTGCCCGAGCTTCAGGAGCGGGTCACCGCGACCACACGCTCGTTCGGGTACTGGGAGGCCGAGGTGGAGGTGTCCCTCGTCGAGGAGCCCGGCCAGCGCCGCCTCGTCGTGGACATCGACGCCGGGCCCCGCACGAGGCTCACCCGACGCCACGCGCTGCGTTTTGTCGGCGTGGACCACTTCACCTCGGACCAGCTCGCCGCCGCCGCCGCCGAGGCGAGCCCCGACGTCATCGCCTTGGGCCGCGTCACCCCAGAGGAGCTGGAGCGTGCCTTGGCCGTGCTCACCGAGCTCTACCGCTCCAACGGCTACCTCAGCGCGCGGCTCAGCGCCGAGCCCCTCCAGCTCAGCCTCACGGCCTTCGGTCCCCGGGCCCAGGCGGTGATCCAGGTGGAGGAGGGGCCCCGCACCCTGCTCGCGGGCCTAGAGCTGGAGGGCGGCGCGCCGGAGCTCTCCGAGGCGCTCACCGCCGAGGGCCTCGCTTTGGTCGGCCAGCCCTTGAGCCCCGCCGCGCTCCAGACCTTCGCCCAAGAGGTCGCCGAGCGCCATCGCGCCTTGGGGTACCTTGGCGCCGACGTGCGCGTCTCCACCCGGCTCTCTGAAGATCGCGCCGCCGCCGTCGCCGTGATTGAGGTTCAGCCCGGCGAGCGGCTCTACCTACGAAACGTCATCATCCGAGGCGGTCGCCGGACCCGGCGCACGGTGATCGAGGACGAGGTGCGGCTCCAGACCGGCCAGCCGATCACCCCCGAGGGCCTCGCCCAGACCCGCAACGAGCTGTACGACCTCAACAGCTTCACCTTGGTCGACATGAGCCTACAAGGCGAAGGGGACCGCCTCCGCGACCTCGTCATCGACGTGCAAGAGCGCCCCACCTGGGCCTTTGAGGTCGGCGGCGGCGTGGCCACAGACGAGGGCGTGCGCAGCTTCGGCCGCGTCACCCGGCGCCACGTCTTCGGCTTGGCCCACCAGGTCTCGGCGCTCGGCCAGATCGGCTTGGGCTACGTCGGCGATGAGTGGACGCTCGACACCAACACGCCGGAGTGGCGCGCGGGCCTTCGGTACGAGGCGCCGAACCTGCCGCTGAACAACCAGACCTTCTTCTTTGACGTCCTGCTCAACGAACAAGACCAAGAGCCGACCTTTCGCACGTCCCGAATGGGCGTCGGCGTCGGCGTCGAGCTGCCCCTGCGGCCGACCGACTACCTCGCCATCGAGTACCGGCTCCAGTACCGCTGGCTAGAGGACACCGACCCCGGCGCCTTCGTCTCCGGCGACCCTTGGCTGGGCGAGCTGGACCTCGACTACCCCGTGCTCACCGACCCCTCCGGCCTGCCCGTCGGCCCACGGCGCCAAGGCGGCGTCACCGTGCGTTACCTCTCCGACCGCCGCGACAGCCCGTTCAACCCCACCCAAGGCGCGCTGATCTCGGCCCAGCTCGACACCTTCGACCCGCTCAGCAGCGAGATCGTCGGGGTGAAGATCAGCTCCCAGGTGCGCTGGCTGCGCCCGGTGGGGGCCTTGAGCGTCCAGCTTCGGGCCCAGGCCGGCGCCTCGTGGGTGGCCGGGCGCGGCACCACCTTGGCCGTCGAGGACCGCTTCCGCATCGGCGGCGCCTCGACCCTTCGGGGCTACACCTTGGACAGCGTCGGCCCCGCGAACGCCGTGCCCCAGGGCGATCTCGCCTTGCCTGAAGAGATCAACGACCTCGCCGAGTACGTCGGCCGCGACAGCCCCGAGCGCTGGGTGGCCACGGGCGGCGACTCGATGCTGCTGGGCACCGCGGAGCTGTGGTTGCCGTTCCCGACCCTCGGCCTGGCGTCCTGGGACACCACCTCGCTCTGCCTGTTCACCGATGTCGGCAACGTCTACTTCTTGGACCAGACCGTGCGGTACACCTCCCAGGTGCGCTACGACGAGCCGCTCTTGCGCTTCTCCGCGGGGGTTGGCATCCGTC
>JBEAVX010000306.1:0-5140 GCA_041160755.1 Pseudomonadota bacterium | reverse complement strand
CTCGTCCTGAGCGCGCTCCTGTCGTCGTCAGGCTGCGGGTCCAGCCACGCGACCACGCCGGAGTCCACCAACACGAGCACGGTGACCGCCTTCGGCGGGGGCGCGGTCTACGTCCCGCCCGCGGACAACGGCGTCGGGGCCCTGCCGCCGACCCTGGCGACCCAGGCCAAGGGCGGGAGCGCCAACGGCAGCGACAACGACGTCGGCTACTGTCACCAGGGTTATTGTATTGAGTCGGTGACGGGCAGCTACGGAAACGGCCGCAAGATCAAGTTCAACCAGAGCCTCGTCGCCAACCGCAACGACCCCAACCTACACCAGGTCCTCGCCCGCGCCTTTCATCCGTACTACGTCACCAAGGACGAGAGCCTCAGCACGAACGACTGTCCCGGGGGGTGGCGACTGTGCGCGCCCCAAGCCACCTATGACATGACCGTTCGTAAGATCAGCTCCTGCTCCAAGATGCCCGATGGCTGCACGACCGGGGCCTGGACCTTTCAGATGCTCCACGCTTACCTCTGGGCGAACCAGGTGGCGTCGAGCGCCGATCACTGCGGCGACGCCGAGGGCAACATCGTCGTGATCCAGGTGGATTCGACCGACCCCACCGTCGCGTTTGTGTGGCATGTCAAGTCGCGGGACGAGTCTGACCCCGTGGTGGCGAGCAAGCTCGACTTCACCGGGGCGCACCCGCAGTTCGTGAACAACGCGGATGGCTGCGGGATCGGCGGCTGCAGCGGCTCTCACCACAAGCAGTACAGCCGGAAGACCGACGACAAAGACGCGCATAGCTGGACCATCGACCAGACGACGGTGTTCTTTCACCCGGGCGTCGAGTACGACTACAAACGGAACGTCGATCCCAGCCTCACCTGCGAGATGCCCGCCCATGGCGACAAGTGCCACAACGCCGGGACAAACACCTGGAACGACGAGGGCCACGACAACGATCAGGCGCGCTGCGAGGTCAGCCCCTACTCCCAATCTGTCACGCTCAGCACCTCGACCTCGGGCGCGAGCGGGCCTTGGGGCGCCAAGAAGGACGGCGCGGGCGCGTTTTATGGGGGTCTGCTCGACTCCTGCCCCTTGACCTCGGACTCCGCGGGCGGCTGGGGCATCGGCCTCAACGTGAGCTGGACCTACGGCGACTCCGACGTTCGTGGCAAGTACCCCATCGGCGACATCGACAACAGCTCGGGCGGATGAGGCGCCTCTTCACGGGGCCATCTTCGCCAGCTCGGCCTCGATCGCCGTGGTCAGGGCCTCGTGCTCCAGCTCATTGTTGAAGAAGACGATGGTGCCGTCTACCCCGATGAGCCACTGCTGGGGGTAGGCGGCCGTGGGGAAGGCGTTCACCATGGCGTACTGTTTGCGGGTGGCGCCGCCGGGGTCCATGAGGATCGGCAGGGTGAGGCCCAAGGCGTCGCGGAAGGCCTCCAGGGTGGACTGGGGCTCGTCTGAGATCGCCCAGACCTGCAGCCCTTTGGGGCCGTAGGTGGGGTAGATGCCGCCGTTGATGTCCGAGACCTCGGACGGACAGACCGGTCACCAGGTGGCGAAATACGCCAGCAGAACCGGGGCGCCGAGCTGCTCGGAGAGCCGGTGGGTCTCGCCGTTGAGATCGGTCAAGGCGAAGTCGGGGGCGGCCTGGCCCAGGGTCTCGCCGACCACGCCCGCGGTGAGCTTGAGGGTGAGCGTGGGCTCGTCGGGATCGTTGGACGAGAGGCAGAGGGTCGTCTCTAGGCCCTCGCCGCCGGACCAGGTGAGCCGCACGAGGGCCTCGTCGCCGGGTGGGATCTCCGTGGCGCTCACGTCGACGATCACGCGCTCATCGCCTACGGTCGCCCCGGTGAGCAACAAGGGCGCGTCGCCTCGGTTGGTGAGGGTGATCTGTGTCTCGCCACCCTCGGCGGGCAGGCGGGGGCTGTCGGTGCTCGGGTCGAGAGAAGGGGCGGCGCCGTCACGATCGAGGGCCCAGCCCGAGAGGATGTTCCAGTCGCCGACCCAGGCCCGGTCACCCGGCGCCGCGCGCACGGCCAAGGCGAACTGCTCGGTCTGTTCACGGGCCAGAGGGACGGGATCGGCGGGGTCGCCAAGATCGTAGACGACGAGGCCCTCGTGGTCGGCCACCCACAAGAGGCCGTCGGCGGCGCTCACCTGGGCCGCGCTGCCCCCGGTGGGGACAAGCCGCACAATGGACGGGGCGGCGGGATCGTCGAGGCGGAGCACGGCCACGCCGCCGCCGCCGATCGCCGCGTACAGATGACCCTCGGCCACGGTGACGTGTTGGGTGGCGCCGGGCAGGGCCACGGCGGGGTGAATCACCGGCGCGGCGGGGTTGGAGAGGTCGATGGGCACCACGCCCAGGGCGTTGTCGGAGACGTAGGACCAGCCGTCGATGAGCGGGCTCAGCTCCCAGGGCGCGCTCAGGCCCGGCGTCGCGTCTCCTTCGACGGGGCGGGTGGGGTCGCTCACGTCGATGGGCACGAGCCCTCGGGCGCGGTCGGTCACCCACAGTCGCGCGCCGTCCCAGGCCAACCCCTCGATCCCGGCTCGGGAGAGCACGGCGAGGGTCTTCATGGCGGTGGGGTTCGTCACGTCGATCAGCTCCAGGCCCCGATCGCGGTGGGTGACGGCGACGAGGCCGTCTTGGATGACCTCAACGCGGTGATACCGGCCGTTCCCGGCGGTTGGGTAGACGCCGACGAGCGCCGGCGCCGCCGGGTCGGCCACGTCGTAGACCATGAGCCCGCCCTGGCCGACGCCATAGACGAGATCGCCGTGAAGCTCCAGATCGATCAGCTCCACGAAGAAGCCCTGGCCGGGCTTGTCTTGGCCTCGTTTGTCTTGGCCGGTGAGCGTGAGGGTGTCGGCGGGCAGGCTCGTGGCGACCTCGCAGGACGCGGGCAGGGTGGACCAGACGATCGGGGGCTCGCCGGTGTCGTCGTCGGTGTCGCCGCCGGGCTCGGTGTCGTCGCCGCTGGGCTCGGTGTCGTCGCCGCCGTCCCGGGGCACACACACGCCATCGGCGCGGAGCAGCTCGCTCTCCGCGCAGGGGAAGGGCGCGGCGCAGGCGGCGAGGACGAGCAGGGGCAGGGGAGAGCGGGGGCGCATACGGTCAGGATACCCGGGAACGAGGCGGGTTTCACGGCGGCGGGCATCCCGCCTCGCCTCGTGTAGAATGACGCCCATGTCTACTCCTCCTGACGTGCCCACCGCCACACAGACCTCCCTGCTTCGTGCGCTGCTGAAGCCCGCGCTGTGGATCTTCGCCGTGCCCGCTTTTGCGTGGTGGTTCGGCGGACACGTCACGGCGGCGTTTGATCAGATGTTCACCGAGGGCGCCCTCGCGTCAGTGGCCCAGGAGCCTGGGCTCACGGACGTTGAGCGTGAGGCGGCGCGCAATTTTTACACCGTTGTCCGCGCGAGCGAGGTCTGCGCGTCGGACGACCCCGGCCTGGCGGAGCTGCGCGCCAGCCTGTCCTCGGCCTGCTCGGATTTCGCCCAGCTCGCCTGGATTCGGCGCGGCGGGCTCGTCTCTGTCGGCCTCGGCCTGCTCACCGCGCTCATCGGCGGCGTGGCCGTGGCCGCGGCGATGCGGTCACGGGCGGCGCAGCTCCCGGCGTTTCGGCTCGCTTGGGGCAGCCTGCGCCTCATCAGCGCCGCCCAGGTGGTCATTCAGGGCGCGCTCTGTGTGGCCTTGTCGTACTGGGTGACGGCGTACTTTGTCGAAGTGTACGTGGTGAAGCTCATCGTCATCGTGGCGATCTTCGCGCTGTGGGCGGTGGGCGCGGTGTTGATGGGGATCTTCGCCAAGGTGGACACCAAGCAGACGGTCGAGGGCGCGCTGATCAGCGAGGCCGAGGCCCCGGCGCTCTGGGCGCGGCTGCGGGAGCTGGCGGCGACGATCGGCACCGAGCCCCCGGCGCGGGTGATCGGCGGCATCGACGACAACTTCTTCGTCACCGAGAACCCGGTCATCCTCAACGGGGAGCGCCTGGAGGGCCGCACGCTGTTTATGAGCCTCTCGCTCTTGCGGGGCTTTGACGCCGCCGAGGCCGAGGCCGTGATGTGCCACGAGCTCGCGCACTTTAGCGGCGGCGACACCACCCACTCCCGCAGCCTCACGCCGATGCGCGCGAAGTATGCGCAGTATCTCAATGTTCTCCAGGGCAACCCGCTCTGCCTGCCGGTGTTCTTCACGATGCTCGCGTTCTGGCGGGGGTTTGAGCTGGCGCTGGCCCAGACCAGCCGCGAGCGAGAGCTACGCGCCGACCGCATCGCCGCCGAGAACACCCGCCCCGAGGCCGTCGCGAGGTCGCTGCTCAAGGTCTCCGCCTGGTCTCGTTACCGTGTGGAGGTCGAGAACGCGCTGTTTGGCCAGACCCAGGTGCTCTCCTCGGTGAACATCGCCGACCGTGTGCGCGGAGGCTTCGCCGAGTTTGTCGCCTCGGATCGGCTCTTGCGCTTACAAGAGAACGAGACGCCGCACCCCATGGACAGTCACCCGCCGAACCGCGTGCGGTTCGCGGCCTTGGGGGTGGCCCTGCCCGAGTCGTCCTGGCCCGAGGTGCTGCTCGCGCCGACGGACGACAGCTGGCACGGGCGAATCCCCGTCGCCGAGGCCATCGAGGCGGCGCTCTGGGCCGACTACGAGGCCCGCTTCGCCGCCGGACAGCGCCTCAAGGTGGCCATTGAGCTCACGCCGCGCACCCCAGAGGAGGTGGCGCTCGTCGAGGAGTATTTCCCCCGGCTGGTCTTCGCCGACAAACGCGGCGCCGACGCGGTGGTGCTCACCTGGGACCGCGTGGAGCACGACGGCTGGTTCTTGCGCCTTGAGGACATCACGGGCGCGATGTTGGACGACGGCGTGCTCGGAAAACACCTCCTGCTCAACGCCGCGAGCGGCAAACAGAAGATCAACCTGCGGTCTCTGCCGGAGCAGGAGCAGCTCTTGCATCGCCTCGGGTGGTATCTGGGCCGCGCCCGCCGGGCCAGAGAGGTGCGGGAGGCGTCGTCGGGCTGAAGCCCTTCAGCTCAGCGCCCCAACCCCCGCTCCAAGAACCCCATCAGCGCGTCGAGGTGCCCGTCGAGCTCCTCCGGCGAGGACAGATCGAGGAGCTGCGGCAGGCCGTTGAGC
>JBEAVX010000275.1:0-5266 GCA_041160755.1 Pseudomonadota bacterium | reverse complement strand
GGGCGGGCTCACGGGGAGCCGGTGTCGCCCTCTTCAGCGTCGTCGTTGAGCATGTCCATCACGTCGGCGGCGAGGCCGAGCACACGGTCGAGCACGCCCCGGTTGACCAGATCGTAGAGGTAGCCCAAGGGGCCGCCGTCGTCCGAGGTGGGGCTCACCAGCTCCATGAGCGTCCAGTCGGCGCCCAGGCGTAAGCCGGCCATCCACAGCGCCTCGTTGTCGAGGATCGTGCGGGCCTCGGCGAGCAGGTCGATGGGCTCGGCGTCTTCAGGCTGGGCCTCGTCGAAGTTGACCGCCAAGGCGTCGAGCTGCTCCAGAGAGAGCGCGGAGCTGGGGTCGAGCACCCGGGGGAGCACGGCGCCGAGCAGCCAGTCGAGATCGGCGACGGGGCGCTCGGGGCGTAAGGTGCGCACGATGAGGGGCCGGGGCACCAACAGCGGCACGACCTCGGCGCCGCCGTCGTCGCTCCAGGGGTGGATGGCGAAGGTCACGAGCGCGAAGGCGTCTTCCCCTTCGGGGGTGAAGTCGCCGTCGGTGGCGTTCACAAACACGGGGAAGAGGCTGAGGTTTCGCTCCAACAGCCCGCGCTCCAGGCTGATCTGCGTGAACATCTCCGTGCGGCTCAAGAGGTCGAGCTCCAGGGCGAGATCGGCGAGCTCAAAGAGCACGTCAAAATCGACCATCTGGTGCATCACATAGACCGCGGGGATCACGATGTCGGCGATGCCCGTCTTCACAGCGGCGGTGAGCGGGGGCAAGGCGTCTTCAGCGATGCCGCAGAGGTCGTTGGACGCGCCGTCGCACAGGTCTTCAGTGGTGTCGGAGAGCGTGGTGACGATCTCGCTGACGTCTTTGTTGTTCTCGTAGATGTCGTCCAGCGTGTCGAGCGCGAGCTTCAGGGCGGTGGTCTTGGTGCCCGTGGGCAGCACGATCTCTTCAGTGAGCAAGGCCGGGTCGCCGCCGAGCTCTTCAGAGATCAGGAGCAGCTCGTCGATGATGCCCTCGCCGTCCCAGCCGACGCTCGCGCCTTTGGAGTTCGTCGTGTACAGCGTGGTCATCATGTCGGGGAGCTTCTGGAGCGTGCCCTCCCGCCACAGCCGGGCGTACTCGGTGACGAGCTTGCCCACGAGGTCGTCGTTCTTGGGGTTGCGGTCGAGGTCGCCGTCGCCGTCGAGATCGCGGCTCACGAGGTACTGCAGATATGGCAACAGGCGCTCAATCGGCGCCTGGCCGACCTTGCCGCCGTCGTCCATCATGAACAAGGCGAGGTCCAAGATCGCGTTCTTGTCGTTCCCGGCGGCGGTGGTGCTCTCGTTGAGCACCTCGATCATCGTGCGGGTGTTCGCGTCTTTCTCTTCATCCGTGGAGGTGGCCGCGACGGCGTCCATGACGCGCTGGGCCTGATCGACCAGCTCCGTGGCCAAGACGCGGCGGGTGAGGCGGATGACGCTGCAGGACTCGGGATCAGCGCTCTCTTCGCAGGCGAGGAGCTCGTCGGCGGCTTCCCAGGACAGGGTGATCGCCGCGCCGAGGAGGCTGCGCTGGGCGTCGCGCAGCTCGTAGGCCTCTTGGTACAGCGAGAGCGCGCCTTGGAGGGGCTCGTCGGGGTCGGAGAGCAGGTTGGCGCCGAGCTCCAAGTTGCCCGAGAGGTCTACCTCACGCTCCAGCTCGTTGAACGCGGTGACGAAGCTGTCGGCGGTCTCGGCGGTGCAGACGTACTCGACGGTGGGTGCGAGCTCCTCGAAGGCGCCGTGCTGGTTAAAACACTGGAAGACGAGCAGGGCCTCGTCGCCGCCTTGGAGGCCGTCGGTGAGGTTCGCCTCGAAGCAGGGGCCCTCTCCCGAGCGCGGCGGCGCGAGCACGGGGCCGTTGATGCCCGAGCCCACGTCGCACGCGGAGACGAGCGGCAGCGTGAGGGCGGCGGCGAGGAGACAAGCGACAGCGCGGGTGCGCATGGGCGCTCCAGAGTGGGGGCATACGTCCCGGTCAGAATAACCGGAATTGACCCCGGATGGGGGCGTCTGGCGCATCAAGATCTTGCCATGTCAAGACCGCTCAGGCCCTGGCCTTCGGGGCCTACGCCGAGGCCTGCGCCGTGCCCCGTCCGGGGGCCGCCTTCTTCTTCTTCGGCGGCGCGGCGGCGGTGAACGCGAGCGCCTCGGCGACGAGCCCGGGGAGGCGCGTGTCATCGCCGAGGAGCGACGGGCTCACCTGCAGGTAGTCCTTCCAGGCGCCGCCGCGAGGGGGCGAGAACACCGCGAGCCCGGCCTCTCCATGAAGCGCCGCGGCGCGGGCGGCCCCCACCCGAAGGATCAGGCGGTCCGCGAAGGTGCCCAAGAACATCTGGCCATTGACGAAGGCGCAGGGCATCCCGAACATGCTGCGGCGCTGGACGGCGGGATCGTCGGGGATCAAGCGGTCGAAGAGGCGCACGATCGCCTCGGTGGGCTTCTCCATGAGCGGGCTCCGTCGTTTGCGCAGGCGCAGAGGGCGCGCCGGGCATCCTATGAGGTCGCTCAGCGGATGTAAAGCCTGAAGTGTCGCCCGCGCCTTCACCCCTGCCTTCGGGGTGGCTACCTTGATCCCCGTCAGCACTCTGGAGTCCCGATGCGCCAAACCGCCCCGTCCTTCAGCCTCACCTTCCTCGGGCGTGGGCTTTATCTCGGCTTGTTCGCTGGGCTCGTCGCCGCGACGTCCTGCGATGGCACCCTGGCGCACATCGACGTCGAGGCCGGGGCCTCAGCGGTGGTCGAGGGCGCGACGCTCTTGGAGCAGCTCGCGGGCGACATGGGCTTCGGCGACTTCGTGAGCATGGACCTCACCGCCGAGGACGAGCTCGCCAACCAAGGCGTCGCCCCGGGCGACATCAAGGACGTGCGCCTCATCGAGTTCACGCTCACCGTCACCGACCCCCAAGGCGGCGACATGAGCTGGCTGGACTCGATGGAGCTCTACGTCGAGGCCCCCGGCGTCGAGCGCGCGCTCATCGCCTCGGCGGATGACTTCCCCGAGGGCGTCGCCAGCGTCAGCTTCGATCTCTACGACGTGGACCTCACCCCCTACGCCGTCAGCGAGGCGATGACCTTGGCGACGGAGGTGAGCGGTCGCCGCCCCGACGACGACACGACGATCCGCGCGGACGTGGTGCTCGACGTCGGCGTCACCGGCCAAGGCGCGTGTAACCAAGCCAAAGCCGCCCGCGCGGACTCGGACTCGGAGTAAGCCCATGTTCAGCTTCTTCTCTCGCGCGCCCAAGATGCCCAGCGCCGCCGAGGCCCTGCCCGGTCGCGCCGCGCCGAGCTTCACCTTTGAGGACCACCACGCCGTCTTGGGCCGCCCGCTCACTCTGGCCGCCGCCCCCGGCGCCGAGCTGGTCGTCGGCCTGGGATGTTTCTGGGGCGCCGAGCGCCGCTTCTGGACCCAGCCCGGCGTCTTGACCACGGCCGTGGGCTACGCGGCGGGGCTCACGCCGAACCCCACCTACAAAGAGGTGTGCAGCGGGCTCACCGGGCACAACGAGGTCGTGCGGGTGGTGTTTGACCCCTCCGTCACCTCCCTCGCCGAGCTGCTGCGGGTGTTCTGGGAGTCCCACGACCCCACCCAAGGCTTCCGCCAAGGAAACGACGTCGGCACCCAATACCGCTCCGGCGTCTACCTCGCCGACCCGGCCCAGCGCGCCGAGGCCGAGGCCAGCCGCCAGGCCTACCAGCGGGCCTTGGCCCAGGCGGGCCTCGGCGTGATCACCACGGAGATCCTCGATCTCCCCACGTTCTACTACGCCGAGGACTACCACCAGCAGTACCTGCACAAGAACCCCGGCGGGTACTGCGGGCTCGGCGGGACGGGGGTGGGGTGCCCCATCGGATTGGCGGCAGGTGGGGTGCTGAGGTAACATCGCGAGATGCTCACCTCGCTGCACATCAAACATTTTCGGTCGCTCTACGACGTCTCGATTGAGCTAGGCCGCGTCAACGTGTTTATCGGCGCGAACGGGGCGGGGAAGTCCAACGTGCTGGAGGCCGTGGGCGTCGTGAGCGCTGCGCTCGGGCGCGGTCTTGATGACCGAACGTTGGGTGAGCGTGGGGTGCGTCGTTCGGTCCCCACCTTGTTCAAATCGAGCTTTAAGGGGAAGGCGCTCCCGAGGTCGTTCTCGCTCGCCGCTGAGCTCGGGGGTAAGGTTGAGTATCGGCTCAGCGTCTCGGCGAGTGACACCAGCGAGCGGCTTCAATTCCACACCGAAGAGCTTTGTGTAGGCGGTCAGCGGATCTTTGGCCGTGGCCCCCGTGGTCCAAGAATCTACGCGCCGATCGCGCCGATGTTGGAGCTTCTGGATGCGGAGGCCTCCCGTAGTCTTTGGGACACCCACCGCGCGTTGATGCAAGTGCCAGCCGACGCCGCTGAAGCCCTCAAGGCGCTCGTTCAGTATGGTATTTTCGCCCCAGAGACCGGCGTGATGCGCGGGACGACGAGCGAGCAGTTCCCCGGCAAGCCGCTTGGACTCGCGGGCTCGGGGCTGGCGTCCGCCTTCCCTGCGGCGATGCGGAGTGGTCGAAGAGATAGCGCCACCACGACGGTGATTGACCGGCTGTTGCTGCTGTCAGGGTGGACCGAGGCGATCCGCGCGCGAGTGCGCGATGAGGCTGTGACCCCCTCCCATGTCGCCTCCGCCGATCCGAGGTCCGAGCTCTACTTTGTAGACCGTTTTATGAACTCCAAGCGGAACGAGCTCTCCGCCTACGACGCCAGCGAAGGCACGCTGTACCTGCTGTTCATCGCCGTCTTGTTGGCGCACCCGGAGACCCCGCCGATCTTCGCTCTAGACAACGTCGACAGCACGCTCAACCCCGCGGTGGTGCGCCGAACCATCGAGCACATCGCGGCGGCGGTCTGCGCGAAGCGGGAAGGCTCTCCGCTGCCTCGGCAGGTGTTCTTGACGACCCATCACCCCAGCGCCCTCGATGGCCTTGATCTCTTCAACGATGATCACCGCGTGTTTGTGGTCTGGCGTGATGAGTCTGCGGGTGGGGTCACCAAGATCACGCGGCTCAAGCCGCCCCGGGGCATGACCCGAGAGGCCTGGGTCGTCGAGAAGCACGGCCAGCGGCTCTCGGCGCTCTTGCTGGATGGTCAGATCCCTCACGCGCTGGCGGCCAGCGCATGAGCTTTGTGATCGGCCTGATCGCCGAGGGACCGACCGACGCCGTCGTTCTGGAGCCGCTGATCAAGCGCGCGCTGGGGGTAGGACCGCAGGGAATCGACGTTGAGC
>JBEAVX010000241.1:0-4794 GCA_041160755.1 Pseudomonadota bacterium | reverse complement strand
CGAGGGCCTTCTCGGCGGCCTCGATCGCCGCCGTGGGCCCGCTGATCACGATCTGCGTGGGAGCGTTGTGGTTGGCGAGGACCACGTCAGGGACCGCCGACAGCGCGGCCTTCACCTGCTCGACGCTCGCCGAGACCGCGCTCATCGCGCCGGGCTTGGCGGCCGCCTCGGCCATCAGCTCACCCCGGCGCCGGGCGGCGCGAAGCAACGCCTCGGTCGAGAGCGCACCCGCCGTCCACAACGCGCAGAGCTCACCGAAGCTGTGCCCCGCGGCCATCTCAGGCGTGATCCCGAGGGCCTTCAACACCTCGGCCAACGACAAGCTCGTCGCGCCCAAGGCCGGCTGGGCCCACTCGGTGCGGGTGAGCTTGTCTTGTTGGGCGGCGCGGTCCTCGTCCGAGAACACCGGACGCGGGAAGACCACGTCGTGCAGGCGCTCGGGGCCCATGTGGACGCCCGCGGCGACATCCCAAGGCACGATCGCCGCGTCCAGAAGCCCCGCGACCTCACCGCCCATCTCGACGAGCTGGCTTCCTTGGCCGGGGAACAAGAACGCGACCTTGCCCAGCTTGGCGCCTTGCCCATACGCCACGCCGTCCGGCGTCGAGAACGGCCCCGACGACAAACGCGCGGCGGCGGCGCTGAGCTTCTGGCGGGCCTCGGCCTCATCCTTCGCCACGACGGCGAGGCGGCAGGCCGCGCTGGCGTCAAAGGTCCCGGCGAGCTCCCAGGCCCGGCGCTGCAGCGTCCCCGGAGCGTCGAGGCGCAGGCCCGTCGCCGCGGCGGCCAAGGCCGCGGGGCTCGCCGCGCTCAACAACAGCAGCTCGGTCTCCTGGGTGCGCAGGCGCTCCGCCCGTTTGCCCGGCCCGGTGTACTCCTCCATCGCGACGTGGAAGTTGGAGCCACCGAAGCCGAAGCTCGACACCGAGGCCCGGCGGGGATGCTCGGGGCCACGAATCCAGGGCCGGGTGCGGGTGTTGAGGTAGAACGGGCTCTTCTCAAGCTCTAGCTTGGGGTTGGGCCGGTCGACCTTGATCGTCGGCGGCAGGCGTTTGTGCGCCAGCGCCATCACGGCCTTAAACATGCCCGCCGCGCCCGCCGCGGCCTTGGTGTGGCCGATCTGCGACTTCACCGAGCCCAAGGCGCACCACTGGCGATCTTGGCGGCCGCTGGCGTCAAAGGCGAGGCGTAAGCCCTCAAACTCAGCGGCGTCCCCGGCCTTGGTGCCCGTGCCGTGGGCCTCTAAGAACTCGACGGTGTCGGCGCCGTAGCCCGCCCGGGAGTACGCCCGGCTGAGCGCCTTGGCCTGGCCCTCGGGTACCGGCGCGTAGACGCTCTTCGCTTTGCCATCGGAGGAGGCGCCGACGCCGGTGAGCACGGCGTAGACCCGATCCCCGTCCCGCTCGGCGTCCTCAAGACGTTTGAGCGCGAACATCGCCATGCCTTCGCCCAACAGCGTGCCGTCGGCCTTGTCCGAGAACGGGCGGCAGTCCCCGCTCTTGGAGAGCGCCGGGGTCTTGGAGAAGCACATGTACATGAAGATGTCGTTCATGGTGTCTACGCCGCCGCAGATCACCAGGTCCGAGTCGCCCAGGTACAGCTCGTTCACCGCCATCGACACCGCCGAGAAGGCGCTGGCGCAGGCCGCGTCGGTCACGCAGTTGGTGCCGCCGAGGTTCAGGCGGTTGGCGATGCGCCCGGCGACGACGTTGCCCAACAGGCCGGGGAAGGTGCTCTCGACCCACGGCGTGTAGTGGCTGTAGATGCGGTCGCAGGCCTCTTGCACCTTGGACTCGGGCAAGCCCGCGTCACGCAAGGACTTTTGCCACACCGGGCGCTGCAAGCTCGACACCATCGAGCCGAGGAGCTCTTGCGCCGAGGTGACGCCGAGGATGCAGGAGATGCGGTCCTTGTCGGCGCTCTCAAACTGGCCGGAGCAGGCGTCCTCCAGCACCTTGGGGGCGACGATGAGCGCGAGGAGCTGTGAGGTGTCCGTGGCCGGGACGATGTTCGGCGGCACCCCGAAGCCCATGGCGTCGAAGTCGACCGGGTCCAAGAACGCGCCGCGGTTGGCGTAGGTCTTGCCCGGCTTGGACATGTCCGGGTCGTAGTAGTCCTCGATCAGCCAGTGTGAAGCCGGCACATCGGTGATGAGGTCGCGGCCCGCGAGGATGTCGCGCCAGAAGCCGGAGTTGTCTTGAGAGCCGGGGAACAGGGCGGACACGCCGACGACGGCGATGGGCGGCCTCGGGGCGGCGGGGCGGACGGGCATAGATCGGTCCTCGTCTTGAGCGCGTCAGCGCAGCGGTCGGGGGGCAAAGTGGAAGGCGGCGGCGGGCACAGGCGCCCCGGCGCTGCGAAGCTGGTGGGCGCGGGTGATCACCGCGGCGCCCTCCAGCAGGTTCAGGGCGATCTGGGCGGCGCTGCGGCCCTCCAAGGGCTCTAAGAACGAGCCCCGGGCCCAGTCGTTGAAGGCGCCCATCGCGGGGCCACACCAGATCTGGTAGTCCATGCGGCGGTCACCCGCCCCGGCGATGGCCCAGCGTGAGGACTGCCCGAGGTACCAGCGAAACACGAGCGCCATCTTGTGTTTTGGGTCACGCTCGGCCCGGGTGACCTCTTTGGGCTCACGCTTGAGGAAGTAGGCCTTCGTCTCGTCCCACACCTGGGCGGCGGGCTTGAGTAGGATCTGCTGTTCGAGCTTCGTGCGCTCAGCGGCGGGGATGCTCTCCAAGCTCTCGTAGTTCGAGTACAGCTCATAGAGTTTGTGAGCACGAACGCCGAACATCGTGCCCCGGCGGAGCACCTGCACCTTCACGCCCAGCTCAAACATGTCGGCGGCGGGGGCCATCACGACGTCGCCCAAGGCGGCCTGGGTGAGCAGGCGTTTGCCCGCGGGAGAGAGCCCGGCCTCGATGGAGGCCTGGTTCACTGAGCCGGTCAGCACATAGGCCGCGCCCAAGGCGAAGGCCGCGGCGACGCTGCTTGGCGTGCCCAGCCCACCCGCGGCGCCCACTCGAATCGGCCGGGTGTAGCCGTGCTCGGCGCACAGCCGATCCCGCAGGGCGGCGATGACCGGGAACAAGGCGCCAAGCGGCTGGTTGTCGGTGTGACCGCCGGAGTCGGACTCGACGGTGACGTCTTCAGCGATGGGCACCAGCCGGGAGAGCCGGGCCTCCTCCGCGGTGATCTGGCCTTTGGCGAGGAGCTTCTCGACGAGCTCCGCCGGGGCAGGGGCCATGAACCGCCCCGCCGTCTCGGGCCGGGAGATCTTGGCGAAGACGTAGTTCTTGCGGTGAATGCGCCCGGCGCTGTCTTGGCTGAGCCCGGTGAGGGCGTAGCGCACGATGAACGGCGTGAGCCCCATGTACGCCGCCGCCGAGACCCGGCGCACGCCGCGCCGCAGGTAGAGATCGACGACGGCCTCTTCTAGATCGGGCTCGTTGGGCGAGTGGATGAGGTTCGTGCCCCAGGACGGGCCGTCTTGACCCAAGGCGCCGACGATGCGGTCCAGCGCCTCGTTCACGCGCTCCAGCGGCAGCCCCGCGGCGCCGAAGAAGCCCAACATGCCGACCTTCGCCATGGCGATGACCAAGTCGGTGGTGGCGATGCCGTTCGCCATGGCGCCGGAGATGTACGGGAAACGGGTGCGGTGGACCTCGGTGAACGACCGATCGCCGAGCCACTCGGGGTACAGCGGCGGCAGAGTCGCGAGCACACGATAGGGCCCGGCGCCGAAGGTGCCCCCGAAGCCGACGCCGACGCCGCCCGTGGCGGGATCCTGCAGGACGAAGACGGGCTCACGCACCCGCTGAACCGCCGCGACGAGGCCATCGGCGGCAAAAACCGGGGGAGCGTCGCCTGGGGACCAGGCGCCGAGAGCGGGGAGAGCAGCGGAGGACATCCATTCACCGGGGGGTGCGGCCGCGACAGGTGCGACGATCGATCACTGACACTTAACGGCCAAGAAGTACATTTGACCCCTCCGATGAAGGAGCGGTCGCGTGATTTTATCGAATCGTAACAGGGTGTGCGGCCCTTGGGAGGGGGTGAGCGCGGTCGAATTCTGGCTTGCCGCAGAATGGCGAACGGATTAGGCGGCGCATCACCCAACTTGACGCCCTCGTGATTACTGACGGACATCGCCTTATGTGAGCGCCTGAGGGGGGTCGTGATCTCGCCGTTCAGAGGGTTCCAGCGGCGATACGGCCCCGCAGGCCCTCCACGGTGAGTCGCAGGGCCTCTTGTGGCCCTACGGGTGGGTCGTAGCCGAGATCTCGGCGGGCCGCGCTGAGGTCGTACCAGTGGGAGCTTGAGATCTGGGCCACGGTGAAGCGCGTGATCGGGGGCTCCCCGGACAAAGAGAGCCCGCGCCAGATCCCCTCGATGATCGCCGCCCCCGTCATCGCCAGCCCTTTGGGCACTCGGCGGGTGACCGGCGGGAGGTCCAGCGCGGTGAGCACGCCGTTGAGCCAGTCCCAGACCCGCACCGGCTCCAGATCGCTGATGAAGTAGGGCCGACCGGCGCTTGGGTGCCCAAACTGGAGAATGTCTCCAGCGGAGACATGCGCGGCGGCGGCGTTCTCGACGTAGGTCAAGGCCACGCGGTTCTCGCCGTCGCCGAGGATGCGCAGGCGCCCGGCGCGGTGCCGCTGGATGAGCCGAGGCAGCAGGTGCGGGTCGTCAGGCCCATAGATGAGGTGGGGCCGCAGCGCGGTGACGGCGAGGGCGGGGCTGTTCGCGGCCAAGGCCAGGCGCTCGGCGATGGCCTTCGTCTCGGAGTAGTAGAACAAG
>JBEAVX010000233.1:0-6815 GCA_041160755.1 Pseudomonadota bacterium | reverse complement strand
GCGCTGGGGAAGTCGGGGGGGTAGGCCACGTCAAAGGCCGCGTCGGGGGAGTGCGCGGCGGCGGCCAGAAACCGCCCGGGGAAGAGCGTCGGCAGCATCAACGCGCCGTAGCCGCCCGACGACTTGCCGAACACGCCCCAGCGCGGCGGGCCGGTCTCGGCGGTGGGGTGAAGGGCCTCGACGGCGGGCATCAGCTCCTCGACGAGCCAGCTTCCGTAGTCGCCGGTGCCCGCTGAGTCCAAGAACTGACCGCCGCCGAGGCGGGTGAGCGGATCGGGGATCACGATCCGCAAGGGCGGCATCCCGGCGTGAACGAGGCGATCGAGGCGCTCGGGCAGGCTCTCTTCGCGCCAGCGGCGGTTGAGGAACGAGAAGATCCCCCCGGTGAAGCCCGCCAAGGCCAAGGCCGCCGGGCAGGGCGCCGAGGGGTCTACGCCGGGCGGGTGCAGGATCACCACCTCCCGAACGTGCGGATCTCCCAGCGGATTGCCACGAAGGCGGGCGGAGTCATGCCAGAGGGTCGTCTGGGACACTCGGAGGGGCTGGCGCATCGGCGTCTCCTCAACGGGGTCGGGACGGGATAACCCGAACGGCCCGACTGAGGTGATGATGCCCTGGCTCCGCGCCCCCTGTGATGCGCTGCTCCTCCCCCTGGCCCGCGAGGCGTGGCCCGCCCTGACCGCCCGCGACGGCGTCGCCTTGGCCGTCGTGCTCAAGAAGATCGCCGCCCGCCTCGTCGAGCGAGACGCGGAGGAGGTCGCGGAGCTGCTCGCGGACCTCGGCCCCGCCTCGTCCAAACCCCGGGCCTTGGCCGCCGCCGCTGAAGAGCTCGCCGGGGAGCCCCTGGCCGCCGCCGCCTACGCCCGCCTCGACGGCGGCGCCGCTTGGGTCGCGCTCACGCTGACCGGCTGGGTGCGCTCTGGCGAAGGTGGGGATCTCCCTGGGCTCGCCACGCGCCTCACCCAAGGTGGCAGCCTCCCTGGGCTCGACCCCGAGTCCTCCGCCCTCTACGCGATGAGCGCGCTCTTGGACGCCGTGGAGGCTGGGCCGTTTGAGCCCACCTCGGCCCCGCCCGCCGACGCGCCGACCCTCGCCGCGCGCCTGGGCCTCGACGACGCCGATGAGTTCGCCGACGTCGAGCCCTTCTGCGCCCGGCTGCACGACGGGCACCTCTACCTGCTCGACGAGTAGCAGGCGGCGGCGCGATCAGCTCGGCGGCGCGCTGGGATCCGTGGTGTTGCCGAGGCGGCGCAGGGCGTCGGCCAAGGCCGGTGACCGCTTCGTGGCGCGCTGGGTGACCTCGGTCCACGCGGCGCGGGCGCCCTCGACGTCGCCGAGGGCCTCCTTGGCGATGCCCAGCCACAGCCAAAGCTCGGGCGTGGGGCGTTTGCCCTCGATGAGCTGCTCCAGGGCGTCTTTGGCCTCGGCGTAGCGGCCGGTGCGCAGGTCGAGCTGGGCGATGGCCCGACGACCGCCCGCGCCGTCGCCGACGGCCTGCCGGGTGACCGCGAGGGTGTCGGCGGTGAGGTTCACCGCGGGGTGCGCGTCGACGAGCACGTCGATGGCGGCGTGGGTCTCGGCGGTGGTGGCCGCGAACCAGGTGACCTGGCGGAGCTGGAGGGCCGGGCCCTCCCGCTCGGTCTCGGGCGCGGTCAACACCATGCGGCGCAGGTCGAGGGCCGCCCCACCCTTGAGCACGAGGCGGGTGGGCTCGACCCGGGTGAGCGCCGTGGCCTTGGCGGTGGCGCCGGTGATCTCGATGAGCTGGTCGCGGCTGATGACGAGGGCAGAGAGCGCGCCCAGCGCGGGGCGGATCTCCGTGGCGTCGCGGCCGTCGCTCACCCACACGCCGAACAGCGACGTGGCGTCTGCGGCGGAGGTGAGCCAGTCCAGGGCCTGCTGGGCGGCCTCAGCGACCTGATCATCGCGGCCCAAGAGCCGCTCGATGGGCTTGCGGGCCTCTTGCCAGCCGCAGCACGCGGCGAGCTTCGCGACCCGGGCCAAGGCGTCGGGGCGCACCCGGGCGTCCTCCAGCATCGACACGAGCTCGGCGCGGGTGGCGAGGTCGTTCGCGCCGTCCGCCGAGGTGAGGTAGCGGGTGAGCCCGACCAAGGCGCCGGTGCGCACGTCGAGGCGGGGATCACGCACGCCGACGAGGATCCGCCGCGCGGCCAAGGGCAGGCCGAGGTTCGCGAGCACCGAGAACACCCCGGCGTTGAAGCCGGGATCGATGCCCCGGGCCTCCACAAAGAGCTTCTCGCGGACCTCTGGGGTGAGCAGCTCGGCGTTGGGGCCGACGCGGTGCCGGGAGAGGATGTCGGCCACAGCACAGATCGCGTACAGCCGAACGCCGGGGCTGCCGTCCTCACGCGCCGCGCGCAAGAGCCTGGGGAGGTGATCTAAGGTGCCGACCTTACAGAGCTGGCGACCGACCTCGGCACGCGCATGAATCGTCCCGCTGTCTAAGATGTCAAGAGAGACCTCGTCCACGCGCACCTCCAGGCTCTAGGACGGTGTAGCAAAGCGCCGGGCCAAGGTCAATGCGGCGATTGTCCTCGCCGCCTGATATGGTCGCCGGTGAACCCGCTCGTGTGCGCAGGTGAAGATGTCCCGGATGATTCTTGCCCTCGCGACGCTCTTGTCGTTCACCGGCTGCGCCGCAGGGGTCCACGAGCTGTTTGAGACCCGCAAAGCGTATGGCCTGGAGCGGGCGACGGGCGCCCCGGAGAGCTGGAAGGCCGAGGCCGTCGTCACCTTGTCTGAGCCGCTGGTGCAGGCCGTGCTCGCCCAGGCCCTTGAGGTGGCGCTCAAAGATCTCCCGCCGCTCGACGCCAAGCTCGCCAAGGTCACGCCCCAGGCGACGCTCTCGTCCTTGGCGCTCACCGACGTCGCCGGCTGCCCCCAGTGTGTCGGGTTCAACGGCAAGCTCACGGGCAAAGCGAAGGTCGAGGCGATGGGGTTCTCCAAGAGCCTCCCGTTCACCGCGGCCTTGCGCGGCAGCCTGCAGATCAGCACCCGGGCCGCCGACGACGCCCAGGGCCGCGCGGTGTTCGCCCGGCTCACGAAGATCGACCGCTTGGACTTCGCCCTGGATCAGTCCGGCGGCCTCGGCTTCTCCTTGGAGGACACGCTGGAGAGCTGGGGGACGGACCTCGCCCGGGAGACCCCGGAGCTCAGCCTCGGCGCCTTCGGCGGCGACGACCTCCCCCTTCGTGACCTCCGCGTTCGCAGCGCGAGCGGCGCCTTGCTGGTGGAGCTGCTCACCGACGCCGCCCACGGCGGTCCGCTCTACGCGCCGCCCACGCCGCCCACCGGGGGCTGGGCCGTCGCCGTCTCCGAGGCGACGCTCCTCGACCACGCCCGCCGCGCGGCCTTCGAGATGGGCGAGATCTCCATGGAGGTCTGGGCCGAGCCCACGTCTCTGGATCTCGACGGCGGCGAGTTCGCCTTGGGCCTGCGCCTCTGGCGCCTCAAAGGCAAAGGCTGGTGGCGCGACTACACCATCCGGGGCGACCTCACCCTGGTGAACCAGGTGCTCAAGCTCCAGCCCAAAGAGGTGCAAGAGGGCGAACGGAGCCAAGGCGCCGCCCTGGTCGATCCGCTCGCGCTCTTGGGCGAGAGCCTCATCCTGCGCGTCATCGAGGACGCCGCCGCCCAGTCTGTGCCCATCGGCCAGGCCACCTCGGTGGGGGGCCTCACGCTCAAGGCCAAGGTCAGCCAGGCCCAAGGAGTCGCCGACGCCCTCATGCTGAGCGGGGACGCCACGGTGCGCGCCGCGAACGAGAAGGCCGCAGGCGCCGGATCCAGCGGTGGATCCAGCGGTGGATCGACCGGCGCGGGCGAACGGCGGAAGCAGAAGCGCCCATAGGAGCAAGCCAAGATGGCCAATCAAAGCGGCAACCGCGCCCCCAAGCTCGTCGCGGGGCTGATCATCACCGGCGCCTTCTT
Source organism: Pseudomonadota bacterium (assembly GCA_041160755.1). Lineage (GTDB taxonomy): Bacteria > Myxococcota_A > UBA796 > UBA796 > CAJQPC01 > JADKFE01. The sequence goes on along the minus strand of JBEAVX010000233.1, from coordinate 2,867 downwards.
TGTGCTCATGGAGCTGGGCGCGCGCCTCCTGTTCTCGACGGAGCTCGCCGCCGCCGAGGCGCCGCCGCCCCAGGCCCTCGACGGCGCGCCGACGCTCAAGGGCAACCCCTACCTCTTGTGGGAGCAGGCCCCGGGCGTGCGCGTCGAGCACAACATCCCGGCGAACATCAACTCTTTGGGCCTGCGCGGCGAGGAGCCGGTCATTCCCAAGCCCGCCGGGGTGCGCCGCCTGCTCGCCACGGGGGACTCCAGCGTCTACGGCTTCCGGGTGCGCGACGACGAGGTCTTCATCACGAAGACCGCCGAGCTCCTCGGCGGGGCTGAGGCCAAGATCGAGGGCTGGAACGCCGCGATCCCGGGGTACTCCACCTACCAGACGATCAACATGCTGGAGATGCGCGCCTTGGCCTTAGAGCCCGACGTGCTCGTCATCGCGAACCTCTGGTCAGACAACAACTTCGACGCCTTCGTCGACAAGGAGCTCCTCGCCGCCTACACCACCTTCGAGGGCACCTCCGCCCAACGAATGCACCGGCTCTTGCAGGGCTCGGCGTTCTATCGCCTGATGCACTACCGCCTCACCGTCGCCACAGGCGCGGCCGCCGACGCACGAAAGGTGGGCTGGACCGTGGGCAGCGGCAAACAGATCGGCCGCCGGCGGGTGGAGGTGAACGACTACGCCGCGAACCTCGATCGCCTCGTCGAGATGGCGACGCGGGTGGGCGCCGAGGTCGTGTTTGTGCTGCTCTCCAACGAGGAGGACCTCAAGGGACCACGGGAGGAGCCCGCCGCGTGGCAGCTCTACCGCGACGTGATGCGCGAGACCGCCAAACGCCACGGCGCGCCTTTGGTGGACGTGCCGGAGACCTTCTACAAGAGCGGCCTCGGCAAACCAGACCTGTTCTTGGACGAGATGCACCCCACCGCCAAAGGCCACGCGATGATCGCCGAGCAGCTCGCCCAGGCCCTGAAGCCCTGGGCGGAGACCGGCGCGCCCTTGATGACCGCGGGCACGAAGGAGCCCCGGCCCGTCTACAGCGACCACTTCACCTTCGGCGACGGCGGCGCGGGCGCGGACGCGGCGGTCGGCGGCGCCGAGCCCCCCAAGCCCGGCGGCGAGGGCCCCGCCCAAGACGTGAGCCAGGCCACCTGGACCCTCGACGGCGAGCTGCGCTACGCCGGGTTCTCGGGCAAACGCGCCCAGATCGACGCCGTGCGCGCCGGACAGAACCCGCCGCGCGTCTTACGCGCCGTCGGGCTGACCGAGCCTGGCGCCTTCCGGCTGAACATCCCCGCCGAGGCGGGAGACGTCGCGTTCTTGGTCTACGACGACCTCACGGGCAACGGCCCCAGCGCCGACGACAAACGGTACGACCTCAGCGGCAGCGTGTTGCCGGTCACGGGCAGCGCCAAAGGGGTCATCATCGACGTCGAGGCGGGCACGGTCAGCGTCGCGCCCTGAGCCCCGCTAGGCGGTCACATCGCCCCGTCGATGCGTGGCGCGAAGGACGGCACCACATAGGCCGCGCCCAAGATGAACCCGGCCTCGGAGCCCAGGCCCCAAGACAGCTCGGCCTCGGGGGTCAGCCGGAGGATCTCCCCCGACGAGCCCCAGCTCGTGATGAGGTCGCCGTTGTCGAGCTCATACACGCTGCCCAACACCGAGACGCTGCGGCCATCGTCGGGGTAGAACGTGTAGGTGGGCTCAAGGCGCTCCAGCTCGGCGTTTAAGGTGTAACGCATCACCCGTGAGGGGTCGTTCTTGCGCACGTCTTGGTTGTCGAAGACCAAGAGCTGGCGATCGGCGGAGAACGCTGGCCCGTGGGCGTAGATGAAGCTGTCGATGGGCCTGGGGAAGCCCCAGCCCTCGACGCCGCCGTATTGGGCGAGGAGCTCGGCGGAGTTGACGTCTACCCGGACGATGGTGCTCAGGTTGCGCATCGAGACCAAGACCGTCTCGTCGACCTCGTCGTAGAAGACGCCGTTGGCGTGGGTCCACTCGACGTACCCGTCGGTGTCTGGCTGCAGCTCGGGATCCCACGCCAGGTGATCCCAGGGGCTGTACAAGATCTCCGAGTCCCCGTTCGCCGCGACCTCGATGAGCGCGTCCCCCTCGACCAGCTTCTCGCCGACGAGGCGGGTGTCGGAGACGAGCATGGCGTAGCGCCCCTCGGTGAGCTGGGCGAAGCTGTGGTGGCTGTTGGGCACCGACACGCAGAACCGCTTCGCGCCGCTGAGCTCGACCTGACAGAGGCCCGCCTCTTCTTCGTCTTCGCGCACGATGTAGTTGTAGACGATGCCGTCGCCGTCGCGGCTGGCCTCGGCGTGAACCGGCGCGTACCGAGAGGGGAAGGTGACGTACCAGACGATCTCACCGTCGGGGTTCACGAGGAGCACGTTGCCGCCCTCCTGGCCGATGGTGGTGGTGAGGATGAGCTCGTCGGGCTCCCCCGCCCAGTCGCCGGCCAAGGACGTGAAGGTGGGCAGCCCCGCCGGAGGCAGGCCGACCTCGGCGGTGCGGGTGTCGCCCAGGGCCTCGTCGTCGCCGACCCGCCGACCCGGGCGGAGCGTCACCTCGGCGAGCGGCGGAAAGCCGATGAGGGTGGCGAAGTAGCGCCCGTCCGCGAAGCGCGCCGGGGCGCGGTGGGTGAGCCCGCCGAGGCCATAATCGACCCAGGCGTCCTCACCGGGCGCGCCCTCCCAGCTCACGCTCAGGGTGGTGGCGATCCGCGCGCCTGGCGTCACCTCAAGGTCGGGAAACGCGCCACACGCGACGAGGAGCGCCAAAGGCAGTAGGGACATGCCCTCCCTCATACTCTAAGAAGGTGGGGGCAGGAAGGGTGAAGGGGCCACGGCGACGCATGAAG
>JBEAVX010000216.1:0-5295 GCA_041160755.1 Pseudomonadota bacterium | reverse complement strand
AGCCTTGCCAGGCGATCTTGCCCTGGGCGTCGATCACCATGAGCGTCGGCCAGGCCTTCACGGCGTACTCGCTCCAGACGGCGTGCTCGGGGTCGAGGAGCACGGGGTGGGTGACGTTGTGACGGCCTAACGCCCGGCGCACGTTCTCAGGATCCCGCTCGGCGTCAAACTTCGCGCTGTGAACCCCGACAAACACGACGGGCTGGCCCTCGAACCGGGCCTCTAAGGCCGCCAGCTCGGGCAGCACATGCAGGCAGTTCACGCAGCAATACGTCCAGAAGTCCAACACGACGACCTGGCCACGGAGATTCGTGAGCTGGAGCGGGGCCTCTGTGTTGAGCCACAGCGCCGGATCGGCCGGAAACTCCGGCGCGGTGAGGCGGCCGGTGGCTCCAGCGCGGCGGCGGGGGCGGGTCAGCTCATCGAGGAGCGCGCCGAGCGCCTCGGGTGTCGTGACCGGCAGGCGGCAGGCGCCGTCTTCACACACATAGGCCGTGGCCTCGCCGCCTTGGGCGACGCGCCCGGCCATGAAGGGCGTGAGGGCCGAGGGGGCGTCCCCGGCGGTGAGCACCACGAACGGCAGATAACGGCGGCGGACCTCGGCGAGCAGGGCCTCACGCCCCTCGATGGGGCCGACGACGCCGATCTCCAGGGCGCGACCGGCGCGCCAAGACGCGGCGATGGCCTCGGGGCCAAAGGCCCGGCTGGCCCGGCTCAGAAGGGGCTGGAGCGAGCGCAGCACACGGTCAGCCTTCTCGCCGAGGTCGGAGCGGCCGGTCAGGGCCTCCAGGCGGGTGAACGCCAAGGTGGCCACGCCGTTGCCTGAAGGCGTCGCCCCGCCGATGAGCGCCTTGTTGGGCGCGACGAGGGGCTCGGCGTCGCGGCCGGTGAGCCAGAAGCCGCCGCCGTCCTCGTCCCAGAACAACGACACCGACGCATCGGCGAGGCGCAGGGCCTCAACAAGCCAAGGCTCCTCACCGCTGGCCTCGTACAGATCGATCAGGGCGTCACAGAGGAAGGCGTAGTCCTCAAAGAACGCCGCCGGGCCGGGGCGACCGTCTTTTTGGCTGCGCAACAGCCGCCCGCCGTCGCCCAACACCGCCCGGGCGGCGTCTTTGGCGGCCTGGAGGTAACGGGGCTCGTTCAGCGTGGCCGCGCCCTTCGCCAAGGCGCCGATCATCAGGGCGTTCCAGGCTGTGAGCACCTTGTCGTCACGCCCTGGCGGCACCCGGGACTGGCGCCGGGCGAGGAGCTTGGGCAGGGCCCGGTCCAGGAGCGCGCGGTCGGCCTCGTCGAGCTCCTCTTGGGGGCGCTCCAGGCGCAGAACGCTCCGACCGTGCTCAAAGGTGCCGGCCTCGGTGACCTGCAAGAGCGCGCAGGCCCGCAGGCCGTCCATGAGGCCCAAGGTCTCGCGCAGCTCGCTGGGGGTAAACGTGTAGTAGACGCCCTCTTCGCCCTCGCTGTCCGCGTCTAAGGCTGAAGCGAACCCGCCGCTCTCCAGGCGCAGATCACGCAGCACAAACTCGAACAGCTCCCGGGCGATTCGTGCGTAGTGGGGCTTGCCCGTGGCCTTGAAGGCGTCGAGGTAGATCGGCGCGAGCTGGCCGTTGTCGTAGAGCATCTTCTCGAAGTGCGGGATTCGCCACTCCCCATCGACGGAGTACCGGGCGAAGCCGCCCCCGGCGAGGTCGGCCATGCCGCCTTTGGCCATGGCGTCGAGGGTGGCCGTGGCCATGGAGAGGGCTTGTTCGTCGCCGCTGCGGCGCCAGGCGGCCAAGAGCGCGGCCAGGGTGCCATGGGGCGGGAACTTCGGGGCGGCGCCGAACCCGGCGTGCTCGGCGTCGAAGTCCTGGGCGGCCCCGGCGACGATGGACTCTAACCAGCCGTCGTTGAGCCGCTCGTGGGGGCTGGGCATCCGGGCGAGGCTCTCCAGCTCCTCCAGCACCTCGCGGCCCATGGCCAGCACGTCGTCGCGGCGCTGGTGGTAGAGGTTCGCGGCGTGCTCAAGCACCTGGGTGAAGCTCGGCATCCCCCGCGAGGCCTTGGGCGGGAAGTATGTCCCGCCGAAGTAGGGCTCACCCTTCGGGGTCAAGAACACGGTCATCGGCCAGCCGCCGTGGCCGCCGGTGAACAACATCACGGCCTGCATGTACAGCGCGTCGAGGTCGGGCCGCTCCTCGCGGTCGACCTTGATGTTGACGAAGTGGCGGTTCATCAAGGCCGCCGTCGTCTTGTCCTCAAAGCTCTCCCGCTCCATGACGTGGCACCAGTGGCAGGCCGAGTAGCCGACGCTGAGCAGGATCGGCCGGTCGGTCTCCCGCGCCAGGGCCAAGGCCTCGGGGCCCCACGGGAACCAGTCCACGGGGTTGTGGGCGTGCTGGAGGAGGTAGGGGCTCGTCTGGTTCGCGAGGCGGTTGGGCACGGGGGCTCCGAGGCGGGTGTCGCCTCTTATCCCAGAGGCCCCCCGGGCCGTGCGCTCAAGGACGCCGACACAACAACACCGGGGTCATCAAGGCGTCCGGCGTGGGCAAGAGGCCCATCAGCGCGCCCTCTTGGCTGAGGTCGATGCAGCTCATCTCGCCCTTGCGGGTGGGGCTCACGCGGAAGGTGTGGTCGCGGAGCATGACGCCGACCTTCGAGCCGTCGGGGCCGTACAGCACATCGCCGAGCTCAAACATCTCCCCGGCGGCGGGGGCGGCCTCGGCCCCGGCCTCGCCGAAGGTGAAGTCCGCCTCGGCGGGCGGCGGGGTGCTCACGCGGCTCAGGTCCACCTTCACCCGGTGCTCGCCGCAGGCTCCGCCGACGACGACGGTGGCCGGGCTCACGCCGGGGGCCGTGAACAGGGTGGCGCCGACCTCGTCCAGCTTCGCCACGGGCCGCACCGCACCGCTCGCGCTGCGCCCGACGCTGCCCGAGGCGTCCACGGCGACACGCTGGGGGCGATCGGCCAAGGCCACCGCACCGCGCAGAGGCTCGTAGCCCAGGCCGATGGCGTAGTCGGGCAGGCCGATGGTGAAGTGCAGGCCGTTGGCGACGCTGTGAAACGCCGGGTGCCCAAAGAGCGCCTGACCGGGCACCGGCAGCAGCGGAACGCCCGCGCTGAGCAGGCTCGCCGTGCCGTCGCTGTACTCCATCGTCGCGCTGGTGCGGGTGAGCAAGAGCAGCTCCTCCCGGCGAATCCACACCCGGAGGTCCATGTCGGCGAAGAGCGGCGTGCTGCCAAAGCAGTGGTCGCGGCTGTCTCTCGGCGTGAGGCTCTTCACCCGCAGGAACTCGCCTTGATCCTCCAGCACCTGCCAGGCGATGACGGCGTTCGGCGCCTCCAGGGTGAGGGCCTCGGCCGGGCGCAGGCGCATGGAGTAGCCGCCGGGCTGGGTGTAGAGCGGGGCGTCGGACCACGCGAGCACGGTGAGCCCCGTCGCCACGGGCTCTTGGCGGCGGTCGCGCACAGAGACCAGCTCCCGGGCGCCCTCACTCCACGCGCCCTCGACGACGAAGCGGAGCTGGTGGATCGATTGACCGTCGGCGCCGGTGATCGGCCTCGCCACGGGCACGAGCGCCGTGGCCGTCTTGCGCTGGTCTTGGGTCAACACGACGGACGGCGAGGCGACCCGGGTGGGGATCTGGTTCACGCCGTCAAGCCGCGTCACCAAGGCCGTCACCGTCACCGTCGAGCCCGAGAGGCCTTTGCCTTCGGCGTAGAGCTCCGCGGTCACGGTCAGGACGTACTCTTCGCCGCCGAGGTACAGGCGCTCCTCTTGGCGGAAGGGCAGCGGGAACTGCCCCTCGATGATCGGCGTGCCCATGGGCTCGGTGATCTTGAGGTCCAGGACCACGTCCTCGACCCCGGCGAGGGCCGGGGCGGAGAGCGCCGAGAGCGCGGCGAGGGCGACGGTGGACAACATCCTGGGCCTCCTGGGCGGCGCGCGGCGGCGCCTGGGCGGGATCGTACACCGAACCCGCCGCGCCGCGCGCCTGGTCCCCCTCGGCTACTTCTTCGGCGGCTCGGGCGCCGTCGCGGGCGCCGTCGCGGGCGCCGCCGCCGCCTGCTTCGGGTGACCCCGGTAGTCCGAGAGCTTGTGCGCGTGGCCCACGGGCTTGCCGCCCGTCGCCTTCACCCAGCCCGGGATCGCCTTGAAGGCGTTGTTCATGCCGTAGTCCAAGGCCGTCGCCGTGCTGCTCATCGCCTCGGTGCCCGGGCGGTTCAAGAACCACTGCAGGTAGTCCTGGGAGCCGGAGTCGTAGTAGGCCACGAGGGGGTTGCCCGTCCCGGTGAACGGCGTGCAGGTCTCCCCCTCGCAGGTCACCAAGGTCGGCGTGCAGGAGTCGTCGCTGCCGCAGACCGACGGCGAGGGCAACAAGAAGGTCTGGAGCGGGTACTCGGCGCTCTGGTGGCAGCTCATGCACGAGGACATCGCGTAGCGGCCCGCGTAGGGCTTCACGCTGCCGTCGGCCTGGATGACCGCGGCGTTGATGTCGACGCTGCCATCGTTCGGCCCCGAGAGGCGCCCGCCCCAGCCCAAGGTCTCCTTGGCGTAGACCGGCGCGGCGGCGTTGATCCAGGTCTCGTTGAGCGCCGGGCAGTCGCCCTTGATCGGGTCGCAGCCTTGGGGCGAGATCACCGTGGGGTCGTCGCCCCACATCGCGCCCAGGGGCACCATCTTGTCCCAGTTGTCGCCGGGGGCGTTCTTGTCGTAGACCAAGGTGGTGAACACCCACTGCGTCGTCGGCGAGGCGACGCTGTCCTTCACGATGATGTCGAACTGGAAGAACGACACGTTCTGCAAGACCGGGTCTTTTGAGCTGCCATCATCGGGGACCGCGTAGATCGGCCAGCTCATCGCGCCCTCAAGCACGGGCCAGGTGGCCGCGCTCGCCGTGGTGAACGCCGGCTTCACGATGATCGAGCCCTCGGGGTACTGGGCGAGGCCCGCCTTGATGCCCGGCACCGGGTCCATCCCCGTGGGGCCCCACATGCCCTGGAGCACCGCCGCCGCCACGTCGTCGTAATAGACGAGCACATGGGTGGTCATGTCGGCCGTGAGCCCCGAGAGCGGGAAATACTCCTTCGTGAACGACGAGCCGACATAGGTGCCGTGAATGGGCTCCCGCACCGACGTCAGCCAGGGGGCGTTGTACCAGCCCGCTTTGCCCGCGTCCCAGGCCGGGTAGTCGTAGAGCAGCACCTTCATGTCCGCCGCGACGTAGTCCTTGAGCGCCTGGGTGTACGCCGCCGCGTTCGCCGTGGTGATGAGCCCGCCGCCGCTGGCCTTCCGCCACGGCGGGTCCGCCGGG
>JBEAVX010000215.1:0-6748 GCA_041160755.1 Pseudomonadota bacterium | reverse complement strand
GCGCTGGGGGAGTCGGGGTCACCGCCGCTGAGGAACCAGCCTGACGAGACGAAGATGTCGTCGTCGGCGAGCACACCGGCCGGGGGCAGGCGCAGGGGCAGCGGGTCTGCGGCCCAGGGGGGCACACCGTCCCAGCGCTCCAGGCGGCGAAGGGCGACGGGCACACGCACGGGGCAACGATCGGGGGCGCTCAAGGTGAAGAGGTAGCTGCCCAGCGGCAGCTCCAGCTCCTTCACGGGGCTCGGGCCGACGTCGCGGGGATCTTCAGCGATCAGGCGGCGATCTCGCTCGACGTAGCGCCGGAGGATCACCTCGACCCCCGGCGGATCCGTGCGCAGGAGCACGACGCCGTGGCCCTGGAGCCAAGCGCGATGCTGCCCTCGATCGTGGCGGCGAAGGCGCAGCTCCCACAGGTTCGCGCTCACCCGATCCCGGCGGGCCTCGGCCTCGGCGTGGCGGGCGCGGTAATGTTCGGCGAGGAGATCGTGGGCCTCGGGCAGCTCAGGGGCCTCGCTCAGCGCGGCGTACGCGAGGTGGATCAGCTCCACCTCCAAGGCGTCCGCCTCACGCGCGAGGCGCGCGGCCTCGTCTTCGCGGTCCCAGAGCGGGCGTTTGTCCTCGGGGCCCTTGCTCGGCGCGATGCGCTCACGGAGGGCCTCGGCCTCTTGCCGCAGCTCCGACGCGCGGAGCCGGCGCTCCTCAATGGCGGGCCAGCAGCCTTGGGCCTCGGCGATGAGCTGCAGGGCGCGCTCCCGTTTGCGGGCGCCATCGAGCCAGGCCAGCACCTGCTCAGCGAGCTCCCCGGCGTGGTGGTACCGGTCGGGGGCGTGCCGCGCCAACGCGCGCTCGGCGATGGCGGCGAGCTCTGGGGGCACGGCGGCGTCGTGGAGGCGCGAGAGATCCGGCGGCCCCGCGCGCACGGCGCGGATCACCTTGCGGCCGTCTTCTCCGCGATAGGGAGGATCGCCGGTGAGGATCTGGAAGAGGATCGCCCCCAACGAGTAGACGTCCGTCGCCGGGGAGATCAGGTGCAGCCAGCCTTGGGCCTGCTCCAGCGGCATGTAGCTGGGCGTGCCGATGACCGCGCCGAACTGGGTGCCCGGGCGATCCTCTTCGTCCTCCGCGAAGCCGACGGGCGCCTCTTCGGCCCCCGCGCGCTCGATCTCCAAGCCGAGATCGACGTGGGCGCCGTGGGGCTCGTCGGGCTCCCCGGCCACGGGGCTCACCACCTTGGCGAGCCCCCAGTCCATCACGAGCACCTGGCCGAAGCCCCCGATCATGATGTTGTCGGGCTTGAGATCGCGGTGGACCACCCCGCGGGAGTGCGCGTAGGCCACCGTCTCGCAGACCGCGTGGAACATGTCGATGAGGCGCCGTAGGCTCAGCTCGGCCTTGCGCCCGTCTTGGCCGACCAAGGCGCGGTACTCGCGCAGCACATGGCTCAAGGTGCGGCCTCGAACCTCGGGCATCGTGAAGTAGGGGCGTCCATCGGGCAGCCAGCCGAGCTCATGCACGGGCACGACGCCGGGGTGCTGGAGCTGGGCGACGACCTGGGCCTCGTCGGTGAAGCGCCGCAACAACGTCGGGTTCTGCATCAGCTCGCCGCGCATCGCCTTGATCGCCACGCGGCGGTTGAGCGCGCGGTCCAGCGCCCGACGCACCTCGCCCATGCCGCCTTGGCCGATGAGCCCTTGGTCTTCGTACCGCTCGGGCGCCTCTTTGCGGCGGTGGGCGACGGCGGACTCGTGCTCTTCGACCGCGGTGTGCACCCAAGACTGCGTGCTGTCCGCGCCGTCCCGCAGCCCGACGCCGCCTTGGGGCCGCGCGGGGGGCTCGGCGTCCCCGGGATCAGAGGCCGTCACGTCGGCCACGGCGATCGACCCGATGAGGCCGATCGTCTCGCCCTGAAGGCCCAGAATGAGCTGAATCAGCTCGTCTTGGGCCTCCGCTGGGATGCCATAGCTCGCGGCGATCTGACCTAGGGGACCTAAGAGGCGGTCGATCATCTCAGCCCCGATCCTCGATCTCATCACCCGTCTGCAAGAACAGCTCGATGTGGCCGTGGCCGTCGGCGCGCACCAGATCGGGGCGAAGCTCGGGGAGGCGCAGCTTGCCGCGAAGGGTGCCCAAGGCACGATCCCAGCTCTGCCGTAGGGTGTGCCGATCGTCGCCGTCCCAGATCTCTCCGGCGACGATCTCCCAGTTCACCGGGCCCCGCACCGCCGCCAGCTCACAGAGGATGCGTCCGGCGTGGCCGCTGATCGAGCACAGCTCACGCCCCTCGATCTCGATGCGCGCGATGTCGAAGTTCGTGATGATGCGCACCGGGGCGAAGAAGCGCCCGGAGAACAAGGTGGGGTTCACCGCCGCCGCCGCCAGGGGGATCCCCGCTCACGGTGAGGGTGTGGGGGCCCAAGGTGAGCGTGCCCACCTGGAGCGGCGCGGGCGCACCCCCGGCGGCCCGCACCATCCAGCCTTCAGAGGTGGACCAGAGATGCGCGCTGGCGTCGGGCTCGTAGCGGCCCACCAAGGCGCCGTCGCTGAGCAAGGAGTAGACCGGGCTCGCGAGCTCTTGGGGCGCCTGGCCGGGCAAGGCCACGGCGAGGAGCTCCTCGGGGAGCGCGATGGCCTGGACGGTGAGCGCGAGGTCGGGCGCCAGACGCACCACCTGACCGACGGCGAGGGCGACCTCGGTGGTCGGCGCCTTGCCCACCTGCAGAAGCCCCCGCAGCGCGAGCAGCCGAAATCCGCGTCCCCGCAGGCTCAACAGCGCGTGGGCCTCGGAGACGCGGGGGTCGTCCAGGCGTAAGGTCGCCGACGGCATCCGGCCCAAGATGCCCCCCGGCGGCACGTCCACGGCGCGGCCGTCCGGCAGGACGAAGCGGACATGGGGGGTGAGGGCCGGGGGGTTGGGATCGCCGCGAGGCGCGGCGGGCTCAGTCGAGCGCGGCATCCCCAGAGCATACCCCAAAGCGCGCCGCCCCTCGGCGAGCGCGCGGATTCTCACCGCCGTCGTCTCAGACCTCGTCGCCTTCGCCGGGCTCGACGAAGCACCAGCGCACCGAGGGGTGGCGGGCACGAACCCGGCCCTCAAAGGCGTTGATCGACGCCGCGACGGCCGCCGCGCTCAGCTCCGCCGAGAAGCGCAGCTTCATCGCCACGAGCACCTCCCCCGGCCCCTGCTGCACGGTGAGCATGCTCCCGATGCCGACCACTCCGGGCTCCTCGCGGAGCAACGCGCGCAGGTCGGCCTCGATCAAGGGATCCGCGCTCTCTCCAACCAGGAGCGACTTGACCTCCACCGCCAAGAACACGGCCACGCCGACGAGCACGAGGCCAACGGCCAAGGAGCCCGCGCCGTCCCAGTGGGGGTCACCCGTCACCTCCGCGAGCCCCAGGGCGATGAGCGCCAAGGCGAGGCCCAAGGTGGCGGCGGCGTTCTCGCCGAAGACCACGATGAGGTCGGAGTCTTTGGTCTGCCGGAGATACCGCACGAACGGCACCTCACCCCGGCGCTGGTTCAGCGTCTTGATGTTCGAGTAGGTCGCCCAGCCCTCGATCACCAAGGCGAAGCCCAAGGTGCCGACGCCGATGAGCACGTTCTCGACGGGCTCGGGGTGGGTCATCTTGTGCACGCCCTCGTAGATCGAGAACACGCCGCCGCCGGTGAACAGCAGCATCGCCACCATAAATGACCAGAAGTACAAGGATCGCCCGTAGCCCAAGGGGTGCGTGGCGTCCGGCGCCTGGGCGGCGCGGTTGACGCCGAGCAGCAACAGGAGCTGGTTGGCGCAGTCGGCGGTGCTGTGAATCGTCTCGGCGAGCATCGCGCCGGAGCCGGTGAAGAACGCCGCCACGCCTTTGGAGACCGCGATGAGCAGGTTGGCGCGAAGGGACTGGAGGATGTGTGAGGTGTCGGAGGCCATGGTGCGCGCAGGATATCACCCCGCGAGCCCGCGGCCCGACAGGTTATGGTGCGGTATGCGCTTCACCTGGATGATCCTGCCGCTCCTCTCCGCCTGCGCGCCATCGCCCACGCCGCGCCCCGACCCCGACGGCTTCGCCCAGTCCATCGACGTGCGAATCTCCGACCCCGCGGACGGCGCCGTGGTCACGAGCCCGTTCTCGATGACCGTCGCGTCGGGCGACGACGTCGCCGCGCTCCAGCTCCTCGTCGACGGCGAGCCCTCCGGCCGCCGCCTCTCCCCCGACGACCGCCGCGTCCTCGTGACCGCCGACCCAGGCCGCCGCCGCGTCACCGTGCAGGGCCTCGACGCGCGGGGCGAGGTGTTGAGCGAAGACACGCTGCGCGTCACGGTCTTGGCCGACACGAACGACGAGTACGTCGCCTTCGCCACGCCCTACGACGACGCCGCCGTGGTGAGCCCGGTGCAGCTCATCCCCACGGCGAGCGACGGCGTCGTGTCCATCGAGCTCCTCGCCGACGGCGAGCGGGTGGCCGTCGTGTCCCCAGGCGACGTCACCACCCTACGCACCGCCCACGTCGGCGTGCTGAAGCTCACCGCCCGGGGCCTCGACGGCGCCGGCGCCTTGCTCACCGAGACGAGCCTCGACGTCACCTTGCGCGCCCCGGTCCCCGTGGCCGAGTCGCCCTTCAACCAGCGCGTCCTCGACCTCATCGCCACCTACCCCGACGACGGCACCTACACCTACTACTGGCCCAGCGGCACGTCGTGGTCGGGGTCCACCCAAGACATCTACTACCAAGGCGCGCTCGTCGCCGACGATGGCGGCTACTCGTCTTGTTACTGCTCGGGCATCACCTGGGAGCTCTATCTGGAGACCTGGCGTGGCGTCGCCGCCGAGCAGGGCCTCTCCTTTGACGACCTCCACGGCCTCAGCGACGCCGACGTCAAGGCGATGCGTGTGGACTGGTACGTTCGGGAGCTCGACGGCCCCGGCCCGGACGTGGCGCTGTCCGCCCGAGGCCTCGGCGCGCGGGTGGAGTCCCTGGATGACCTCCTCCCCGGCGATCTGGTGCAGTTCTGGCGCACGAGCGGCAGTGGTCACACCGTCGTCTTCGTCGGCTTTGAGGAGGACGACGCGGGCGACCTCATCGGCCTCACCTATGTGAGCTGCCAAGGCGCTTCAGATGGCTTCGGCGTGAACACCGAGTACTTTGGCGCCTTCTCCGGCGCCATCGACCCCCTGCTCATCTTCGCGGGCCGGGCCACGATGCCGTCAGGCTGGCGCTGAGCCCCACGTTGCGCCTGCCGCCCTTCTGCCCCACCGGCGTCGGCAGCCTGCCCGACCTGGGGATGTCTCTGGCCTTGGCCCGGGTGGCGCGGCATTGCCCACACCTGCCCTTCGCGCCGCAGCTCCCCCAAGCCGGCCCCCTGCGCGGCATGATCGCCGAGGCGCGGTACGGGTCTGCCGTGCCTGACGGGCTCAACGCGCTGACCCACGCCGCCCGCGCCGGGGCCTTTCCCCAGGCCCAGGCCCTCAAGTCCCAGCTCACCGGGCCGATCACCCTGGCCCTCTGCGCGCCCCGGGCCGGGCGCCTCCTCCCCTTCGCCGACGCCGTCGCCGCCCGCGCCATCGCCCAGGCCCAGGCGATCACGACGACCGGCCTACGCCCGGTGATCGTCCTCGATGAGCCTTGCCTTGGCCTGCCCGGCCTGCCGCCCCGAAGCGCCGTGATTCAGGCCCTGCGCCGCCCGATCTTGGCCGCCCAGGCCCACGGCGCCCTCGTCGGGGTTCATTGTTGCGCGGCGATGGACCTGGACCTGCTCGACGCGCTGCCGCTGACGATCTACTCCTTCGACGCCGATCATGGCTTAGAGGCCACCCTGGCGCACCCCGCCGTCGGCCGCCTGCTGCGCCGGGGCGGGGTGCTCGCCTTGGGCCTCGCCCCGACGGATCGTGCGCCCTCGGTGGAGGCCATGGAGGCGCGGCTCCGCGCGGCGATCCACGCGGCGGGCTGGACGATCGCCGCGCTTGGGCCGCAGCTCTGGCTCACGGCGAGCTGCGGACTTGGCCTGTGCAGCCCCCCGCTCGCAGAGCGCATCATGGAGGCGACCGCGCGCCTCGGGCGACGGCTCGTCTCTGGATGTCACCCGGCGTCGTTTGTGGTAAGCCCGCAGAACCTCGTCGAATGACCCCTCCGGAGGCCCCGTCGCCCGGGCACCTCGTCGCCAACGGAGTCGCCATGTTGCTCGCCCTGCTCCCTGCCCTCGCCTTCGCGGGGGAGATCTCGGTCATCCTCAACGCGCCTGGCGCCGTGCTCATCGACGGGCAGCGCGTGGAGGCCAGCGGCGAAGGGGTCGTGAAGAAGTCCAACCTCGCCGGGGGCGTTCACCTCGTCGAGATCTGGAGCGGCCGCAGCCGCCTCGGGCAGCTTGAGCTGGACGTGCCGGTCACCCACGAGGCGCGGCTGATCTACGACGCGGGTGAGCTGCGCCTCTTGGGCGCCGGGCCCCTCGCCAACGCGCCCGCCAGCGCCCCCAAGGATGACCGCGTGGTCGTCGTCGGCGGCCCTGGGCAGGCCGTGGAGGCGCCCACGGGCAGCCTGGCGATCAAGGGGGTGCCGCAAGAGTCCAAGGTCTCGATGAACAAGCAGAAGGCGACCTGGTCCCGGGCCGGGCCGTCCCAGAAGCAGCGAAGGTCGAGGTCTTGCAGCTCACATTGGGTGTGAACCCCGGCGCGCACATCGACCTGAATCGCGAAGCCGACCGCGCCAGGGCCGTCCACGACGAGGTCCACGAGGCCCGGCTTGAGCCCGGTGCTC
>JBEAVX010000213.1:0-2744 GCA_041160755.1 Pseudomonadota bacterium | reverse complement strand
CACGTCGCCGCGCCGGGCGCCCAAGGCCCGGCGGATGCCGATCTCGCGGGTGCGCTCGGTCACGCTCACGAGCATGATGTTCATGATGCCGATGCCGCCGACGAGCAGGCTCACGCTGGCGATGGCCGAGAGCAGGGTCGTCATCACCTGGGTGGTGCCCGTGGCCGTCTCGGCGAGCTGGCGCTGATCCCGCACCTCAAAGTCGTCGGGCTGGCTCTCGGAGAGCCCGTGGCGCTCCCGCAGGATGAGCTTCACCTCGCTCTGGGCGAGATCGAGCTGGTCCGGGCTCGCGGCGCTGCCGAGGATCTGCCCGATGAACTGCCGCCCGGCGAGGCGGGTCTGGACCGTCGTGTACGGCGCGAGCACCACGTCGTCTTGATCCGCGCCTTCAGCCGTCTGTCCTTTGGCCTTCAGCACGCCGATGACCTCAATCGGCACGTCGCGCAGGCGCACGAGCTGGCCCACGGGGTCGTCCTCGCCGAACACACGCGACGCCACGGTGGCCCCCAGCACACAGACCTTCTTGCGGCCCTTGATGTCCACCTCATCAAAGAAGCGGCCGCTGGAGACCTGCCAGTCGCGGATCTCGGCGTAGGACGGGTCTACGCCGTAGATCGACGCCCGCCAGTTCGCCTGACCGCCCACCACCGTCGTCCGGGTCATCACCACCGGGGAGACGGCGACGAGGGACTGGGCGTCTTTGCGCAAGAGGTCGGCGTCCTCGATGGTGAGGCTGGGCATGGACTGTGCGCCGCCGCTCACCCCGGCCGTCGTCGCCACGCCGGGGGTGATGACGATCATGTTGGTGCCGAGGTTCTTGATGCGCTCCTCGATGGCGCCTTGGGCCCCTTGGCCGATGGCGACCATGATGATCACCGCCGCCACGCCGATCATCACGCCGAGCATGGTGAGGATCGACCGTGTGGGGTTACGCACGACGTTCTGGATGGCGAGGCGAAAGAGCGCCAGGGCGTTCACGCCGCACCTCCGTGTTGGCTCACGTCGGCCTTACGCTGGGCGACGGGCACATCCCCCACGATCTGCCCGTCCTTGAGGGTGACCGCCCGCTTGCAGAACGCGGCGACCTCGTCCTCGTGGGTGACGATCATCAAGGTCACGCCGTCGGCGTTGAGCGCCTGAAACAGCGCCATGATCTCGACGGTGGTGCGGGAGTCCAAGTTGCCGGTGGGCTCATCGGCGAGGAGCAGCCGGGGCTCGGTGACGATGGCCCGGGCGATGGCCACACGCTGCTGCTGGCCGCCGGAGAGCTCGTTGGGCTGGTGGTTCAGGCGCTCGCCCAAGCCGACGCGCTGCAGGGCGGCGATGGCCCGGGCGGTGGGGTTCGTGAAGCGGCCCTTTCGATCGTAGAGCATCGGCAAGGCGACGTTCTCCACGGCCGTCGTGCGCGGCAGCAGGTTGAAGCCTTGAAACACAAAGCCCAGGCGCTCGCCCCGGATGTCGGCCAAGGCGTCGTCGTCTAAGCCCCCCACGGACACGCCGCCCAAGAGGTACTCCCCGGCGCTGGGGCGGTCGAGGCAGCCCAAGACGTTCATCAACGTAGACTTGCCCGAGCCCGAGGCGCCCATGATGGCGACCATCTCGCCCTCGTTGACCTTGAGGCTCACGCCGCGCAGGGCGACGACACGCTCGGCGCCGAGCTGGTACTCGCGGGTGAGGTTCTTGACCTCGACGACGGGGGCGGTCATCAGAAGCCGCCCATTCGGGGCGGCCCTCCGCTCGACGAGGCGCCGCTGAGGGGGCTCGCCGTCGTCGTCGTCGTGGGCCCGGTGAGCTGGCCGGTGACGACCTCCATGCCCTCGGTGATCCCCTCGCCCTCGATGACTGTGCAGGATCCGTCGCTGAGCCCGGTCTTCACCCGCGTCGGCGCGAGCAGACCGGCAGCGTTCACGGTGTACAGCGTCGCGCCGGACCCGCCGCCACGACGGCCTCGACCGCCGCCGCCGCCTTCAGCCTTCCCCGCCTCGGCCTTCCCCGCTTCAGCCTTGGCCGCCTCGGCCTTCGCCGCCTCACGCCGGGCGTTCTGCTCGGCGAGGGCCGCCGGGTCGATGAGCGCCTCGTCCGGGCGGAATCTCAGCGCGGCGTTCGGGGCGCAAAGGGTGTCGGTGACCGTCTCGACGATGAAGTCCACCGTCGCCGTCATGCCCGGCAACAGCGCGCCGTCGGGGTTCGGGACGCTCACGACCGCCGTGTAGGTGACGACGTTCTCGGCCAAGGTGGACTCCAGGCGCACCTGCTCGACCACGCCCTCAAACTTGCGGTCGTCGTAGGCCTGCACGGTGAACCGCACGGCCTGGCCTTGTTTGACCTTCCCGATGTCGGACTCGTCCACGGCGGCGAGGATACGCATCTGGGTGAGATCCCCGGCGAGCAGAAACAAGATCGGCGCCGTGGTGCCCGCGTTCACCGTCTGCCCGACCTCAACATCTCGGCGGATCACCGTGCCGTCGATGGGCGCGGCGATGGTGGCGAAGCTGAGGTTCGCCCGGGCGCGGTCGAGCTCCACAGCGGCGGCGCGGCGCTGGGCGTCGGCCACGGCCACGGCCACGGACGCCGTCTCCAGCTCCTCCTCGCTGACGGCCCCCTGGGCGAAGAGCATCTCGGTGCGTTTGAGGGTGTGTTTGGCCTGGACGGCGTTGGCCTCGCGGAGATCCACCTCGGCCTTCGCCGCCGAGACCGCCGCGTCGAGGAGCCGCCGGTCGAGGCGCGCCATCACCTGCCCGGCC
>JBEAVX010000209.1:0-4029 GCA_041160755.1 Pseudomonadota bacterium | reverse complement strand
GACATCGCCTTGGGCGTCGCCCGCTGCGCCGCGCGTGAGGTTCAGGGCGAGATCGTGAACATCGGCGGCGGCGAGGAGCGGCCCATCCTGGAGCTGGTGCGGGCTGTCTACCGCGCCGCCGGGGCCGATCCCGCCTTGATCCAGCCCGGCGCCGTGCCCCGTCGCCCAGGCGAGGTGGCGCGCTTCTGCGGCGATCACCAGAAGGCCCAGCGGCTCCTCGGTCACCGCCCGCAGATCCCCCTGGCCCAAGGCTTGGCGGCCCTCGTCGCTGAGCACAGACACGCGGAGTCCCCGTGAGCGAGATCACCTACGACGGCTTCGCCGAGCTCTACGAGGCCGAGTTTGAGGGCCGCGACCTCGACGTGCTGTTCTACGCCCGGCGTCTAGAGGGCGCGCGGATCTTGGTGTTGGGCTGCGGCGCCGGGCGTGTGCCCCGGGGCCTCGCCGGGCCGGGCCGGGACATCGTCGGCCTGGACCTCTCGGCGAAGATGTTGGCGCTCGCGGCCCAGCGCGGCGACGGCGTGCGCTACGTCTTGGGCGACATGCGCCACCTTCACGCCGCCGACCTCGGTGAGGCCCCCTTCGACGAGGTGCTCATCCCCAACGCCGCGTTCAACTTCTTGTTGACCCGGGGCGATCAGCGCGCCTGCTTGGAGGCCGTCGCCAAACGCCTAAGCCCTGAGGGCCGCCTCACCATCGACATGCCCATGCCCGACTTCGCCTTGTGGGCCACGTCGAGCGCGCCGGAGCGCCTCGCCTGGGAGGGCGTCGCCGAGGGCCGTGCCGTGCGCCGCCTGCGCGCCACCACCCGGGACCGTGTCCACCAGCGCCTCGACCTGCACGACCGCTACGTCAGCGGCGAAGAGACGCTGCACCGGACGGTCCTGCGCCTGCGCCTGGTCTTGCCCAACGAGGCCGAGTGGATGATGGAGGGCTGCGGCCTCTACGTCGAGGCGCTCTATGGCGACTACAACGAGAGCCCCGTCTCCGACACCCGCCCGAGGCTCATCGTCTGCGCGCGCCGGGCCGACTAACTCTGACAGCGACAGCCGCCCAAGTTGAGCGCACCTCGCTTGCCGGGCGCCGCCCTGGTCGGCCTCACCTCAGCATGAGCGCCCATGCGTCGGCTCGGCGAACCCAACCAGGACGCCGCCCTTCGGCGCGATCTAAGCTCAACTTGGACGGCCGCCGCTTTGCCCCTTGATCGCCGCCGCCGCGTCCCGGCCCAGCCGCGCGGCCTCGGCGACAGGCGCCGCTCCAGACCAGCGCCGCACGACCCCCGCGCCGTCGGCGAGCATGACCTGGAGCCGCACCACGTCGCCATCACGCCGCGCCAAGGCCCCCGCCGGCACCGAGCACCCGCCGCCGAGCGCCGCCAAGAACGACCGCTCGGCCTCGGCCTCGACCCGGGCGTCGGCGTCATCGAGCAGGTTGAGCCAGCCGAGCACGTCCACGGCGTCGGCCCGGCACTGCACGCCCAAGATGCCCTGCCCCGGCGCCGGGGTGCAGATCGCCGGGTCCAGAGGCTCGGGGTTCACGTCAAAGCCGAGGCGGCGTAAGCCCGCCATCGCCAACATCACCGCGTCCACCACCCCCTCACGCTGCTTGCGGAGCCGGGTGTCGACGTTGCCCCGAATGCCCTCGACCCGCAGGTCGGGCCGGGCGGCGAGGAGCTGGGCGGCGCGGCGCGCGGAGCCGGTGCCGACCCGGGCGCCTTGGGGCAAGCTCTGCAGCGGACCGCCGATGAGCGCGTCTCGGGGATCCTCACGGACGGGGTAGGCGCCCAAGGTGAGGTCCACCGGGCCTTCAGTCGGCAGATCCTTGAGGCTGTGCACGGCGAGGTGGATCGTCCCCGCCCGCAGCGCGTCCTCCAGCTCTTGGGTGAACAGGCCCTTGCCGCCGATCTCGGGCAGGGGCTTGTCTTGGATGTTGTCGCCCCGGGTGCGGATGATCTCCAGCGACACGGTCACGGCGCCGTCGCTGAGCCTTTGGAGCTGGTCGGCGACCCATCGGGACTGGGTGAGCGCGAGCGCGCTGCCGCGGGTCCCGAGCTTGAGCTCAACGGGCATCGTCATCGTCCTCTGAGGTCGGGTGTGTGGCGCCGAAGATCTCGCCGAGGAGCTTGAGGCCGTCCTCGTCCCCCCGCTCGCCGAGCTGGTGCGCCTGGGCGATGGCGTCGTGCAAAAACCGCTTAAACATCGCCTTGGACATCGCCTCGACGACCTGACGCTCTTTGGGGGGCAAGGCCCGAAGGATGGCCTCGCTGCGGTCGAGCTCCCGGCGGCGGGCGTCTTCAGCGCGGCGGGTCATCGCGGCGATCACCGGGTCGGCCGACCGCGCGCCCAAGGAGCGGTAACAGCGGCTGGCCTCGTGCTGAACGATGGCCTCGGCCCGGCTGGCCTCCTCGCGGCGCCGCAAAAGCCCCCGCTGGGCGACCTCGGTGAGGTCATCGACGTTGAACAGGTAGGCGCCCTCCAGGTCGTGAACGCTGGGCTCGATGTTTCGGGGCACGGAGAGGTCCACCAGAAACAGCGGCCGATAGCGCCGGGCGCGCAAGATCGGCGCCATCATCGCCCGGGTGAGCAGGTAGCTCGTGGCCCCGGTGGACGTGACGACGATGTCCACCTGCTCCAGGTACCGCGTGAGCTGATCCAGATGAACGGCGGTGCCGCCAAACAGCTCGGCGAGGGTCACGGCGTTCTGGTAGGTGCGGTTGGCGACGATGATCTCGGCCACGCCTTGCCCCAACATCGACTGCGCGACGAGGCGGCCCATCTCCCCGGCGCCGACGAGCAGCACCCGACGCCCGGCCAGCTCCCCGAAGACCTGCTGGGCGAGCTCGACCCCGGCGCTGCCGACGGACACCGACTCTCGGCCGATGCGGGTCTCCGTGCGCACCCGCTTGGCCACGGTGAGCGTGCGGCGCATGAGCGGGCCCAAGAACCGGCCCACGGCGCGCTGCTCCGAGGCGATGCGGAAGGCGTCTTTGACCTGCCCCAGGATCTGCGGCTCGCCGACGACCAAGGAGTCCAATGAGGAGGCGACGCGGAACAGGTGCGCCACGGCGTCCGCGCCTTGGTAGCGGTAGAGGTGCGGGTCGAGCTCACGCCAGGTCAGCCCGTGGGCCCCGGCGAGGTAGCGGGTGAGGCGCTGGCCCAGATCAGCGCCATCGACCAGCGCGTAGATCTCCACCCGGTTGCAGGTCGAGAGGATGAAGCCCTCCTGGGCGACCTTGTCCTCCCGCAGCCGCAGCAAGTGCCGCCCCACGGCGTCTGACGGCATCGCCAGGCGCTCGCGGAGGCTCACGGGCGCCGTGTGGTGGCTGAGCCCGATGGTCACCACCTCGTGTGGGCCCAACATTTAGTGCCACCCCCGGGAGATCGCGACGATGCTGCCCAGGCTCACGAGCAGGCCCAAGAACCCGACCAACGAGAAGTGCGCGGCCAGCCGGCCACGCCAGCCGCCGACCACCCGCACCATCACCGCCGCCGCGTACCAGCCCCAGAGCACCACGGTGACGTAGACCGTCGGCCCCAGGCGCGGCGCGCGGTCGGGGATCGACGTGGCCCAGAGCCCCCCGGCGGCGATGCCGAAGGTCAAGGCCAAGAAGCCCAAGACGATGAACCGGGTGTTCAGGGCGTCCAGCGCGTCAATCGACGGCAGGCGCCCGAGATCCCCGAGCCGCTTGGCCTTGAGCCGCCCGCTCACGACGAGGTAGAGCGCGCTCACCCCAAACGCCAAGGCGAAGCCCAGCAGGCCGAGCAGGATCATCGCCGCGTGAATCGGGAACCACAAGGTCGCCAGGGCCTCCGGCGCGCGCTCGGAGCCTTGGGGCAACAACATGCCCAGGCCCAACATCGCCGCGCTGAGCGCCCCCAACACCCCGGAGAGCGCCTCGCCGTAGGGCTGGCGCTGCATGAGCACGTTCGCCGCGCCCAGAAACGCCGCCAAGGTGACGAGCGTGCCCCCGGCGGCGAGCACCGGCGGCCCCCCTTGGTGCATCGCCAAGAGCCCGAGCCCGACGATGTG
>JBEAVX010000203.1:0-6652 GCA_041160755.1 Pseudomonadota bacterium | reverse complement strand
CTTCGCGTCCGCGATTCACGACTTCCAGGGCACCAACAGCAACTACTGCGACGGCGAGGCCTCGGGGGCCATCGCCTTGTGGGAGGGCTGGGCCGCGGTGGCTGAAGGTCGGGCGGACCTGGTCGTCGCCGGGGCGGCGGACGCCTGGGTCGGCTTGGAGGGCATGTTGGGCGGCTTACGCGGCGGCGAAGGCGCGGCGTTCTTTGTGCTGCGCCCCGCCCAGCCTGAAGACCCCTTCCGCGTCGAGCCCGTGACCGACGACCTCAACGGCCCCGATCCTGAAGAGGACACCATGGGATTCTTGGGCGCGGCTTGGCTCCCGGTGATCGCCGCCCGGCGCCTGCTCCGTGGGGAAGACGTGCGGTTTCGGGGTCCGGGGCGCCTCGGGCTCCGCTTCGCCGCGTCTTGAGCTTGTCAAGCTCTCCCACCCGGCGTAGCGCACCCGCTGAATTTACGGATATTTCTCCACCCCCTGCACGAGAAGGAGCCACGGATGAGCGCCACGATGCCCGAGCTTGATCCCGACGTCTTTGAGAAGGTACGCGAGGCCATCGCCGAGGCCCTCGGTCTCGACGAGGACGAGGTCGTCCCCGAAGCCCGGCTGATGGACGATCTCGGCGCGGAGTCCCTCGACTTCCTCGACATCGTCTTCCGCATCGAGCGCGCCTTCGGCATCAAGGTCCCTCGCGGCGGCGTCGAGTCCCAGGCCCGGGGCGGCTTGGTCGAGGGCGAGGTGCTGGAGGTCGACGGCGTGCTGACCGATCTCGGCCGCCAGAAGCTCGCCGAGGCGATGCCCGAGGTCCCCAGCGAAGACATCGTCGAGGGCCTCAAGGTGAGCGAGATCGTGACGCTCTTCCGCGTCGCCACCTTCTACCGCATCGTCGTCACGCTCTTGGCCGAGAAGAAGGCCTCCTAGGTGGTGCTCTCGGGCCCCAAGGCCACGGCGCGGCGGCTGCGGGAGGGTCTCCACAAGAAGCCCTCCTTGCCCCGCTTCGTGTTCTTGGTGCACGCGCTCACCCCGGCGCACAAACGAATCCTCGGCGCGCGCTTCTCGGACCCGGAGCTCATGGCCGGGGGCAAAGGTTGGGGTGTGCCCGGGCGGCTGTGCCGCATCGTCGTCGAGGGCCTGGCCATCGGCGAGGTGCTGAGCCTGCCTCTGCTGCCTGAAGAGCTGCTCACCGACCAAGAGGGCGCGCTCGGCCGGATGGAGGACGCCATTCGCCGCGCTGAAGGCCCCGTCGCCGCCGTCGGGCTGGGCTCGGTGCTCGCCGTCGTCGCCGGGCGCGGCGAGGCTCTGGCCGAGCGGGTGAACGTGCCGATCACCACCGGCGCCGCCGCGACGAGCTGGGCGGCCTTGGGCAACACCCTGCGGGTTCACGAGCGCCTCGGCGGCCCCATCGTGGTCTTGGGCGCCTCGGGCACCGTCGGCGACGCCTTGGTCGAGGCGCTGTGCGGCTTGGGCCACGAGGTCATCGCCGGGGGCACAGGCAAAGCGCTGGAGCGCCGGTGCAAGACCCTCGGCGCGAAGCTTCTTCCCGAGGAGGAGGCCGCCGCCGCCGCGCGGATCGTCGTCGGCGCCGCCACCACCGGGGGCACCCTGGCGCCAGAGCACCTCCAGCCCCACAGCGTGCTCATCGACGTGGCCCTGCCGCCTACGCTCAAGCGGGGCCCCTTGCCGCCCGGCGTCGTCGTCTTGGCCGGAGAGGCCGTAGACCTCCCCCACGGCTGGACACGCGGCCTCTGGGGCCAGCTCTACCACCTCTTCGCGGGCTACGGGCCCAACCAGATCTTCGCCTGCCTCGCCGAGCCGATGGTGATGGCGATTCAAGGCCGCACCACCCCCTTCGCCTTGGGCCGCCGCCTCAAGCCGGGGGCGCTGGCCGAGTTCACCGAGGCCGCCCGGGAGCTCGGCCTCACGCCGCGCCTCGCCCGGGGCTGGCGTGAGGCCCGGCTGGACGAGCTGCCGAGGCGCTGACGCCGGACGATCATTCAACACAGACTCCGGGGCGAGCCCGCTCAGGGCGCGAGGCCCAGCCCCGCGACCCCAGCGCGCACCGAGGCCATAAACGCCGGCCCCGGATCCGCCTTCTGGTTCGTGTAGTCGGGGTCAAGCTCCAGATAGAGCGGCTCACCCCGCAGCGCCGCGACCTCGTGGTGGCCGTAGAGGTGGGTGATCCCGGGGTGTTTGGCGACGAGCGCGCGCACAAGCTGAACGTTCGCGGTCACTTGGGCCTCGGTGAGCGGCCAACGATCCCCGCCGCCGACGTTCTCGACGCCGATCGCCGCGTGGTTGAGGCCGATGGCGTGCCGCGCCATGACGTCATCGGGCAAAAGCCGGGTGATCGACCCGTCGCGGTCAATCAGGTAATGCGCAGAGACGTTGAGCGCCCCGCCGCCTTGGAGCTCGGGGCGCCCGGCGAGGCGCGCCGGGGCGAAGGTCTGCCAAGCCGACTCCGCCGTCGGGCCGCCCGTCCAGTGCAGCACGATCGCCCGGGGCGTGATGTGGACGTCCTGGGCGTGCTCCTGGCCCTGGTGCTCGGCGCGATAGGCCAAGGTCAAGGCCACCCGCTCGGCGTCGAACGGCAAGAGGCGCTCGGTCACCGCGAGCGCCGGGGCCTCGACGACGGGGGGCGCGAGGGGCCCGACGTGGGATTCTGGCGGTGCGTTCACCACCCCAGGCGTCGCGGCCGGGGCCTCCACGCAGGACCACAGCGGCAGGATCAGCGAGAGCAGGATCAACGACATCTGCCCATGCTACCCGGCGGAACTTCCCCCGGTCAAGGCGCCCCGATCAGGCTATGGAGACGTGTCCTGTGTCGCTCTCGGAGGCCCCATGCGCCGCGCCCTCATCGCCCTCGCCCTCACCCTCGGCGTGCTGCTCACCGCCTTGGTGGTCACGCCGCTCCTCCTGCGCGACCGCCTGCTCAAGCTCGTCGTAGACCAGGCCAACCAACAGCTCAACGCCACCGTCGAGATCGGCGACGCCTCGGCGAGCTTCTTCGGGGATTTCCCCCGCCTGAGCCTCACGCTCTCCGACGTCGCCGTGAAGAACCACGCCCCGTTTGAGGGCACCACGCTGCTGGCCGCCAAAGAGCTCGGCCTCTCCGTCGACGTGCTCGCCCTCGTCCAGCGCGGCGAGGTCAACCTGCGCGGCCTCAGCCTGCGCGGCGCGGCGCTCACCGTGCTCACCGACGCCGAGGGCAACACCAACACCGACATCATGAAGCCCTCCGAGGCCACGCCCGCGGCGGAGGCCGAGGCGAGCGCCTTCCACGTCAAGCTCCAGGGCTACGAGCTGGAGGATGTCAACATCCGCTACGACGACGCCGGGTTTCTGGTGACCGTGCGGGATCTCGACCACTCCGGCGAGGGCGACTTCACCCAAGACCTCGTCGCGCTCACCACGACCACGTCCATCGCCGCGCTCACCGTGCAAGATGGCGGCGTGTCCCTGCTGGACAACACCCGCCTCACCTCCACCCTGGCGATGACCTACGATCAGCGCTCCGGCGGCGTCACGCTCCAAGAGAACGAGCTGACCCTCAACGCCCTGCGCCTCGCCCTCACCGGCAGCGCCACCCCCGTCGAGGGCGGCTGGCAGCTCGATCTGGGCCTCGGCGCCTTAGAGACGAGCTTTAAGGGCCTACTCTCCTTGGTGCCGTCGGTGTACTCCTCAAGCTTCGAGGGCCTCGGCACCACGGGCACCCTCGCCTTGGGCGGCACCATCAAGGGCCTCTACCCGGACGAAGGCGACGATCTGCCGGCCATCGACCTCAAGCTCCAGGTGGCCGACGGCAGCTTCCGCGACCCGAGCCTGCCCTCGGGCGTCACCAACATCGATCTCGACGGCACCATCACCCACCCCGGCGGCGATCTCGACCTGCTCGTCGTGGACCTCGCCCGCTTCGGGATGACCGTCGAGGGCGCGCCGCTCACGGGCCGGGTGCGGGTGAGCCGACTCAACACAGACCCGGTCATCGATCTAGCGGCCAAAGGCGACGTCGACCTCACGAAGCTCCGCGCGGCCTTGCCCCCGAGCGAAGAGGCGTACTCCGGCCAGCTCAAGCTCGACGTGCGCCTCGCCGGGGCCGTCTCAGCGTTTGAGTCCCCCGACATGGCCGGCGTGAAGGCCGAGGGCGACCTCCACCTCACCAACTTCCAATACAGTGACCCGTCGTTGCCCGTGCCCGTGAGCATCGCGACGATGCGGGTGGCGCTCACGCCCTCAGCCGCCAACCTGAGCGAGCTGCAGATGGCCTTGGGGGACTCCGACGTCGCGGCGACGGGCCGCATCGACAACGTCGTCGCCTGGGCGCTCACCGACGCGCCGCTCACCGGCAACCTGAGCCTCCAGAGCCGCCGCCTCAACCTCGACCCCTGGGCCAGCGACGACGGCGAGGGCGACGCGCCCAGCGGCGAGGCGCCGGAGTCCTCGATCTTTGTGGTGCCCGAGGGCTACAACTTCAGCGTCTCCGCCACCATCAAGCAGCTCGTCTACGACGGCGAGACGTATGAGAACGTGCAAGGCACGATGATCATGGCCGATGGCCAGATGCGCTTTGAGGAGCTGCAGGTCTCCTTGCTCGGCGGGGCCCTGGCGCTCAACGGCAGCTACAGCGCGTCGAGCGCGGAGTCCGCCGATGTCGACCTCACGCTCACCTTGGGCAACCCCGAGCTCGCGGCCGCGCTCAAGGAGTCCGAGACCTTTCGGGCGCTCGCCGTGCTCATCGAGCAGGCCAAAGGCACCTTCCGCGCCGATCTCCGGGTGAAGAGCCGCCTCGGCCCCGACCTCAGCCCCGATCTCTCGACCTTGTGGTCTGAAGGCCGCTTCACCACCTACGGCGTCACCTTTGAGCCCAAGTTCATGAAGGAGGTCGCCAAGGCCCTGGGCCGCCCGGAGCTGGCGAAGGTCAGCCTCACCGACAAAGACGTACAGTTCCGCATCGACAAAGGCCGGGTGAAGATCTCCCCGGTCAAGGTGAGCTTGGGCGGCACTGAAGCCACCCTCGCGGGCTCCTCCGGCGCCGCCGATGGCTCTTTGGATTACACCCTGCGCCTCAAGCTGCCCACGACCCAGCTCACGAACACGGCCTTGGCGAGCCGCCTGGGCGGCGCGGCGGGCGACGCCGACGTGCTCGTGAAGATCGGCGGCACGGCGGCCGATCCCAAGGTGAGCCTCTCCTTAGACGGCGCCGGGGAGGCGCTGGTGGACGACCTCAAGTCCGCGGCCACCGCCCAGCTCGACGCCGCCAAAGGCGCGGTGATGGAGCAGGTGGACGCCGCCGTCGATCAGGCCCTCGCCGCCGCCCAGCTCCAAGGCGACAAGCTCGTCGCCGAGGCCTCCGTCGCCGCCGACAAGCTCCGCGCCGAGGGCAAAGCCGCCGCCGACAAGCTCCGCGCCGAGGCCAAGACCCAGGCCAAGAAGCTGCGCCAAGAGGCCAAAGGCGCCGACCCGATCTCCAAAGCCGCCGCCGACAAAGCCGCCGACAAGCTCGTCTCGGAGAGCGAACAGAAGGCCACCCAGCTTGAGCGTGAGGCGAACAAGAAGGCGAAGCAGCTTGAGGACGGCGCCGCCGCCAAACGTGACAGCCTGATCTCCGCCGCCCAGGCCAAAGCCGGTCGCTGAGCGGCGTCTTGGCGCTCAGCCCAAGACGGGCACCCGCCCCGAGGGGTACTCGGCGCTCGTGACCTCGGCGATGCGCGCGGCGAGGGCCACGACGGCGTCGTCTCCGGCGGCCCGGCCTAGCTCGGCGACGCGGCTGGCGGCGGCAGAAACTGCCACGTCGTTCAGATGAACGGCGTTGAGCCCCTCGGCGCAGCTCACCAAGGCCTCTTGCACCTCGTCAAACTTGGCGCGCTCCGCGGCGAGGCGGGCGCGCTCGGCCTCGGCCCGGGCCCACCACCCGGGGCGACCGGCGGCCCGGTGCTCCTCGGCCAGCTCAGTCATCATCCGCTCGGCGGCCTTCACCCGGCCCCGGGCGGCCAAGGCCCGGGCGAGGCCCAGACGCGCCTCGTCCGTGGCGGCGCTGCCGATGGCGCGCAGGCGGTCCAGGGCCCGCTCAAACAGGCCCAGCGCCTCCTCGTGACGCCCACGGAGCGCCGCCAAGCTGCCCAAGCCCACCAGACTGTGCGCGATCTCCTGCACCTGCATCGACGCGTGGTACGCCTCCTCGGCCAAGCCGCACAAGGCGAGGCACTCGGCGCTGTCTCCGGCCAAAGACCGCGCCGTGGCGAGGCCCTCCAGGCAGTTGCCCAGGCCAAACACCTCGCGGGATCGTTCAAACACCGTGGCCGCCACACCAAACAGGGCCTCGGCCTCGGCGAGCTGGCCCTCAGCGAGCAGCTCCCGGGCGCGGTCGCGGCGGCACCAGGCCACGGCGAGCTCGTCCCCGGCGGCATCCGCCACAGACTCGGCCTCGGCGAGCAGGCGCAAGGCGAGGCGGCGATCTCCGACATGATCCGCCACCCGCGCGCGCTCTCGGAGCGCCTGGCTGAGCCGAACCCCACCCCCAGCCGCCCGGGCGGAGCGCTCGGCGAGGACGGCGTAGCGGGCGCAGGCGGCGTGGTCGCCCAGGCGGCGCGCCACCCGAGCGCGCATCAGCGCGCCCTCTCCACGGCGCGGATCCTCCTCCACGAGCCCCAGCGCGTCCAC
>JBEAVX010000169.1:0-10289 GCA_041160755.1 Pseudomonadota bacterium | reverse complement strand
GCGCCAGCGCGGCGGCGACGGCCAAGAGCGGCCAGCTCACGCGGCCTTTGGGCTCGTCGTCCAGCACACGGCCGACGGCGCGCTCGGCGGGGGCGCTGGACCGGGTGGGCAGCACCGCCGAGCCGGTCTTGCGCCAGCCCCGGAGCTGCTGCTGGGCGATGCGGCGGGCGCCCAGGTCGGCGCCGATGAGCTGCAGCACCTCGGCGAACTCGGGGCGGGTGTTGAGATCCACCCAGTCTCCGGTGGCGGTGGCGGCGGTGGTCCCGGCGGGGCGCACCTGCTCCAGGCCGGTGAGCGCCCCGGCGTAGAGGCGCTCGCGGACGAGGTGGCGATCCATGCGCCCGAGGAGCTCTCCAGAGGGGCGGCGCACGTCGAGGGTCAGCCACGGGCGGCCCTCGGGGGACACGGTGAAGCTGTGCATACACGCGGGGCAGGTGACCGGGCCGACCTCGGCCTGGAAGGTCGCACCGCATTGGGGGCATCGAACGTTCATGTTCCGGACCTGGGTGACGTGCGCGGGAGCCTTCAGGTTAGCTGAGCGGAGCGGAAGGACGAAGCCCCACCCGCGCCGGAGCCTGAATTGACCACGATCCGCCCTGCTCTCCCTGAAGCCTTCGTGGTGGGCACCGCGGGGCACATCGACCATGGCAAGACCTCGCTGGTGCGCGCGTTGACCGGCGTGGAGCTGGATCGGCTCCCCGAGGAGCAGCGCCGGGGCATCACCATCGCCTTGGGCTTCACGACCTTGGCCTTGGCCTCGGGGCGCATCGCCTCGTTCATCGACGTGCCAGGCCACGAGCGCCTGGTGCGCACGATGATCGCCGGGGCCTCCGGGGTGGACGCCGTCGTGCTCTGCGTCTCCGCCGTCGAGGGCGTCATGCCCCAGACCCGGGAGCACCTCGGCATCCTCGGCCTGCTCGGCGTGAAGACCGGGCTCATCGCGCTCACCATGGCCGATCTCGTCGATGAGGAGCTTTTGGAGCTGGCGCTGGACGACGTGCGCGGCGCCGTGGCCGGGACGTTCCTCGCCGACGCCCAGGTGATCCCCACCTCGATCCACGACGGGCGTGGCCTCGACACGCTGCGCGCCGCCTTAGACGCCTTGCCCGTCGCCCCGCGTCCCCAAGGTGGGCCGTTCCGCCTGCCCGTGGACCGCGTGTTTGTGCAGCGCGGCTTCGGCGCCATCGTCACCGGCACGGCGCTCTCCGGCGAGGTCCACGAGGGCGACGAGCTGCGGGTTTTGCCCGAGGGCGAGACCGACGGCGTGAAGGTGCGGGTGCGCGGCGTGCAGGTCCACGGCCACAAGGTCAGCCGCAGCCAGGCCGGGCAGCGCACGGCGCTCAACTTAAGCGGCGTGTCTCAGGAGCAGCTCGGGCGCGGGGCGGTGGTGATCGGCGCGGGGGTCAGCCCGGCGTCGATCCTCGACGCGACGGTGCGCTGGCTCCCCGACGCCGAGCCCTTGGAGGAGGGCGCCCGGCTGCGCCTGCTGTTGGCCACGGCCGAGGTCATGGCGGTGGTCGAGCCTTACGGGGCGCCGATCGAGGGCGGTGAGGAGGGCCTCGCCCAGCTTCGCCTCGCCGAGCCCGTCGTCGCCTTGCCCGGCGACCGCTTCATCCTGCGCCGCGAGAGCCCGGTGACGACCTTGGGCGGCGGCGTCGTGCTCGACCCCTGGGCGCCCCGGGCCCGGCGCCGGGATCACCCCGAGGCCATCGCCGCCCTCACGAGGCTTCAGGCCGGGGACAAGGCCGTGTTTTTGGAGCGCGCCGGGCCGAGCGGCCTGCCCGTGGCCGAGGCCACCCGACGCCTGGGCCAGGCCCCCGAGCACCGCCTCGGCGAGCGCGCCTTCGCGCCCGGCTGGCTCACAGCCCACCACGCGGCGCTCATTCAGCACCTCGACGAGCATCACCAGAGCTTCCCGCTGTCCCGGGGGCCTGGCCGCCGCGCCCTGCGCCGGGGCCTGCTCCTCGCCTTGGAGCCCTCGGCGTTTGACGCCCTCATCGAGCGAGCCGTCGCCTCGGGGGAGGTGCAGCTCGACGGACCCCGCCTGCGGAGGCCGCAGTTCGCGCCGCGTCTCGTCGGGGAGGATCTCGCCGCCTGGACGACCTTGCTTGGCCGCCTCGCCGCCGCCGGGCTCGCCTCCGTGGAGCCCCGGGAGCTGACCGAGGGCCTCCCCCGGGGCGAGGCCCTGCTCAACCTCTGCTTTGAGGAGGGTCGGGTCGAGACCCTCGATGGCCGCCCCACGGACAAGGCCGCCCTCGACACCTTGATCGCCCAGGTGCGCCAGGTCTTGACCGAGGAGGGCCAGCTCACCCCGGCCCGGTTCAAGGAGCTGACCGGGCTCTCCCGCAAACACGCGATCCCGCTCTTGGAGTGGCTCGACGCCCAGCGTGTCACCCGCCGCGCCGGGGAGGTCCGCCTGCCCTTTGGAGGCTGAGCGAGACGCGGACCCCTCCTGAGCCCGTGGTATCATGGTTGGGCCCTTCGCCTGGAGGGACCACAAGCGCCCGCAGGGGCGAGCCAAGGCCGGGCCAAGAGGGCCCCACCGTCGCCGCATAAGGTCTTGAGCGCCCGGAGGAATCGAGGGAATGCTGGTCAGACTGCTCTTGACGCTCGGGGCCGCGCTCCTGCTCTTGTGGCCGCAGCGCGCGGACGCCCAAGAGACGACGGGTGTGCTCTATGTCACGGCGACGATCCAGCGCGCCGTGGTGCACATCGACGCCGAGCCCGTGGGGGAGGTGCCGGTCACCCGCTACCTGCCGCCGGGCACCTACAGCGTGCGGGTGACCGCCGACGGCATGGACCCCTTCGTGCGCCGGGTCGAGGTCAAGCCGAACCTCACCACCAGCGTCACCGCCGAGCTCTACCCCGGCGGCGGCACCGTGGAGTTCGTCTCGACGCCCTCCGGCGCCGTGGTCACCATCGACGGCAAAGAGGTCGGCAAGACGCCGATCCGCGTCGCCTCCATCGCCGAGGGCGAACACCGCTACAGCCTCAGCCTCACCGGCTACGAGACGATCGAGGGCACGCTCACCCAGAGCAAAGGCGGCAACCCGCTGACCAAACACACCCTGGAGTCGTCCCGGGGGCGCTTCTCGGTGACGTCAAAGCCCGCCGGGGCCGAGGTCTGGCTCGACGGCGCGTCCGTGGGCAAGACCCCGCTCCAGCTCAGCGACGTGCCGCCCGGCGAGCACACCGTGCTGCTCGTCTCGCCCGGCTACGCCGCCGTCGTGCGCCACGTCGACACCCGCGACGGCTCCAAAGGGGAGGTGACCGCCAGCCTCTCCGACGCGGGCACCACCTTGAAGGTGAACACCGGCTTCGACGACGCCATCGTGCGCATCGACGGCGCCACCGTGGCCCAAGGCCGCGACGCCGAGACCCTCTTGAGCCGAGGCGAATACCTGCTCACCGTCACCTCCGCTGAAGGTGGCGGCGAGGTCTCCCAGGCCCTCGACGTGCCGCTCACCGGCACGCTCCTGTACAAGGTCGACTGGAAGGGCGGCCCGGCGCTCGTCGAGCTGGCGCCTTTGGTGCAGCGCTGGACCTTCTGGGCGGCCTTGGGCGGCAGCGCCGCCGCCGCGGGTGTGGTGAGCGCAGGCGTCGCCCTCGCGCTCCAGCCCGAGCCCCTCCCCGATGGCGACGTCGTCGTCACTCTGCCTTGAGGATCCGCAGGATGCGCCCCAGCAGAAGCCTACTCCCCCTGCTCCTCCTCGCCATCGCCTGCAAAGGAGAGGACGACACCCGCACGGCGCTGGTCGTCGAGGTCACCGGCCCCGACGTAGGCGCGATCTTGGCCGACGCCGAGATCGCCTCCTTGGCCCTGGTGATCGACCCCGAGTCCCCCTTCGAGGACGCCGACGGCGGCTATCTCCCCGAGGGTGAGGTCGGCGAGCTGCTGCTCACCAACGCCCTGACCGACGACGACGACCTAGAGGCCGTGCTCTTCCAGAGCCTCAGCGTCAGCGGCGCCCGGCTGGACGCCTTGCCCACCTTCGAGCTGCGCGCCGGCGACAACCGCCAGGCGTTCACCCTCCAGGCCTGGGCCGTCACCGACAGCACGCTCTACGCCGTCTCCGAGGTGAGCGCCGAGCAGCGCTTCGTCACCGACACCGTGCAGACCGCGACCGTCGCCGGGCTCACGCTCTTGGACGAGCCCATCGGCCCGTGCAACGACAGCGCCGACAACGACGACGACGGCTGGACCGACGCTGAAGACCCCGACTGCGCGGGCGGTGAAGGTGACGAGCTCGGCCTCGGCGCCACGGGCTGCAACGACGGCGACGACAACGACGAGGACGGCCTCGTCGACAACGACGACCCCCACTGCGAAGACGCCAACGACGAACAAGAGGCCTCGGGCTGCGAGGACGACCTCGACAACGACGGCGACGGCTGGGTGGACTCCGCCGACCCCGACTGCCAGGTCGGAGACGAAGAGGCCGGCGCGCCCGGCGACGCCGAGTGCGGCGACACCCTCGACAACGACGGCGACGGCCTCACCGACGCCGACGACCCCGACTGCGAGAGCGGCCAAGACGACGACGAGGCCGCCGAGCCCTGCGAAGACGACCTCGACAACGACGGCGACGGCTGGTTTGACGACGACGACCCCGACTGCGCGGGCGGCGGCGACGAAGAGCGCGGGTTGGGCGACACCGAGTGCAACGACGGCCTTGAGAACGACGTCGACGGCCTCATCGACGCCGCCGACCCGAGCTGCGCTGAAGCCCTCGACGAGACCGAGCTCGACGCCTGCGAAGACACCCTCGACAACGACGCGGATGGCTGGATCGACCTCGACGACCAGGGCTGCGCCAGCGTCCACGACGAGAGCGAGGGCGGCTTCCAGAAGACGACGGAGTGCAGCGACGGCAAAGACAACGACGTGGACGGCGCCATCGACGCCTTCGACGCCGACTGCACCACGGCCGCCGACGACACCGAGGCGAGCGACTGCGCCGACGGCCTCGACAACGACGGCGACGGCTGGTCGGACGGCGCCGACCCCGACTGCGGCTCCGGCACCGCTGAAGAGGGCTTCGGCGCCACGGCCTGCAACAACCGCGTCGATGACGACGGCGACGGCGACGCCGACGCCGACGACGCCGAGTGTGGCGACGCCTTCGACACCGACGAGAGCGACCCCTGCGGCGACGGCCTCGACAACGACAACGACGGCTGGCTCGACGGCGACGACCCCGACTGCGCCAGCGCCGGGGACGAGCTCGGCTTCGGCGCCGTGGCCTGCAACGACGGCGCCGACAACGACGGCGACCTGCGCATCGACGCCTTAGACGACGCCTGCGCCACCGCCGCCACGACGAGCGAGGCCGACGGCTGCGAGGACGGCCTCGACAACGACAGCGACTCCTGGATCGACGACGAGGACCCGGACTGCGAGAGCGGCTCGTCAGAGACCGGCGACACGTCCATCCAGTGCAACGACGGCTCGGACAACGACAGCGACGGCCTCAAAGACGCCGACGACCCCGACTGCCTCGACGCTGAAGACGTCTACGAGGCCAACTACGCCTGCGCCGACACCAAAGACAACGACGGCGACGGCTGGACCGACACCGACGATCCGGCCTGCTCGTCGGCCACCGGCACCAACGAGAGCCCGGCGATCTCGGCCTATGACTGCAACGACGGCGCCGACAACGACAGCGACGGCGACATCGACGCGGACGACGCCGGCTGCGACGACGGCAAAGACAACGACGAGTCCGACGAGCCGATCACCGGCTGCAACGACCTCCTCGACAACGACGGCGACCTCTGGATCGACGAGGCCGACCCCGACTGCGCCAGCGGCGACGACGAGCTCGGCTACGGCGCGGCGGAGTGTGACGACGGCTCCGACAACGACAGCGACGGCGACATCGACTCCGAGGACGCCGACTGCGTCGACGCCTTCGACACCTTGGAGGGCGAGGCCGACACCTCGTGTACCGACGGCGGCGACGACGACGGCGACGGCTGGACGGACGCCGACGACCCCGACTGCGCCAGCGGTGATGCCGAGCTCGGCTTCGGCTTCCCCCACTGCAACGACGGCCTCGACAACGACAGCGACGGCCTCATCGACGTCGAGGACCCGGCCTGCCGCGACGGCCAAGACAACAACGAGGTCGACGGGAACTGCCTCGGCGACGGCGACGACAATGACGGCGACGGCTGGATCGATGACGCCGACCCCGACTGCCT
This sequence comes from Pseudomonadota bacterium, assembly GCA_041160755.1. GTDB lineage: Bacteria > Myxococcota_A > UBA796 > UBA796 > CAJQPC01 > JADKFE01. The sequence continues at coordinate 4,082 of JBEAVX010000169.1, read as the reverse complement.
GAACAACGACGACGAGACCGGCTTCGGCCCCTCGGGCTGCAACGACGGCAAAGACAACGACGGCGACCTGCTCATCGACGCCCTGGACCCGGGCTGCGCGAGCGCCTCGGACAGCGTCGAGGAGGACAGCGCGGACGACTGCGCCGACGGGGACGACAACGACGCCGACGGCTGGACCGACGAGCTCGATCTCGACTGCCTCACCGATGGCGACGAGCTGGGCCTCACCGACCGGGCGTGCAACGACGGCCTCGACAACGACGGCGACGGCGACCTCGACGCCGACGACGCCTCCTGCAGCGTGCCCTGGCTCGACGACGAGGACTACGCCCCCGACGGCCCCTGCGAGAACGGCGCCGACGACGACGGCGACGGCTGGTTTGACGATGAGGACCTCGACTGCGCCCTCTCGGGCCGTGAGATCGGCCTGAGCCTCGTCGCCTGCAACAACGGCGACGACGACGACAGCGACGGCCTCATCGACGCAGACGACGCCGACTGCACCTCGGCCAGCGACGAGGACGAGGCGAGCCTCTCCACGGGCTGCAAGAACGGCGCCGACGACGACGGCGACGCCTGGACCGACGCCGCCGACCCCGACTGCGTCAGCGGCGGCGTCGAGTCCGGCCTCGGCCTCAGCGAGTGCAACAACGGCGGCGACGACGACGGCGACGGCCTCGTAGACGCCGACGACCCCGGCTGCGCCCGCGCCTTGGACACCGTCGAGGCGGGCGGCGAAGGCGCCCTGAGCTGCGAGGACGGCCTCGACGGCGACGCGGACGGCTGGATCGACGACGACGACCTCGACTGCTTCGGCGGCGTGGACGAGGGCGGCCTCAACGTCACCGCCTGCAACGACGGCCAAGACAACGACAGCGACGGCCTCATCGACGCCGACGACGCGGGCTGCAGCGCCGCCTACGACCACGCTGAAGACGACGGCGCCACCTGCGCCGACGGGGTAGACGACGACGGCGACGGCTGGGACGACGCCTTTGACCCCGACTGCCTGCTGGGCGACGAGGAGCTCGGCCTCGGCGACACCGCCTGCAATGATGGCGCCGACAACGACAGCGACGGCGACACCGACGCCGACGACGCCGACTGCGCCGACGGCCTTGGGCTCAGCGAGGCCAGCCCGGCGGGCACCTGCGCCGACGGTGGCGACGACGACGGCGACGGCTGGACCGACGGCGAAGACCCCGACTGCGCCCTCTACGGCTCCGAGCTCGGCCTCGCGCCCTTCGCCTGCAACAACGGCCTCGACGACGACGGCGACGGCAAGATCGACGCCGCCGACCCCCACTGCGTCGAGGCCGCCCAGGCCACCGAGGCCAACCCCGCCTCCGCCTGCGTGAACGGCGGCGACGACGACGGCGACGGCTGGTTTGACCAAGACGACCCCGACTGCCTCCTCGGCGGCGTCGAAGGCGACGGCCTGGGCGCGGCCTGCGCCGATGGCCTCGACAACGACGGCGACGGCTTCGCCGACGGTGACGACCGCGAGTGCTCCTCGGGCTTCGACAGCAGCGAAGGCGCCGGCGGCTCCTGCGGCGACGGCCTCGACGACGACAACGACGGCTGGATCGACGGGGACGACGCCGACTGCCAGAGCGACGGGGAGGAGGTCGGCCTGAGCGCCACGGCGTGTAACGACGGCGCCGACAACGACAGCGACGGCCTCATCGACGCGGACGACCCGGGCTGTGCTGACGCCAGCGACCCCTTGGAGCTCAACGCCGCGGCGAGCTGCAGCGACGGCGCGGACAACGACGGCGACGGCTGGGCCGATGGCCTGGACCCCGACTGTGTGCTGGCGACGGCGGAGTCCGGGGCCACGGGCGCCGCGGAGTGCAACGACGGCGTCGACAACGACGGCAACGGCCAGCGCGACGCCGCCGACCCCAACTGCGAGAGCGCCTTCGACAACCTGGAGTCCCCCGCCCGCACCGAGTGCCAAGACGGCCTCGACGGCGACAGCGACGGCTGGACGGATGCCCAAGACCCGGACTGCGGCTGGGGCGAAGATGAGGTGAGCCTCGACGCGCTGTTCGCCTGCAACGACGGCGGCGACGACGACAGCGACGGCTTCGTCGACGCCGACGACCCGGGCTGCGCGTCCGCCTTCGATGGGGACGAGACCCACGTCGCCGAGTGCGCCGATGGCCTCGACGACGACGGCGACGGCTGGGTGGACCTCGACGACCCGGGCTGCAACGGCGACCCGACCCAGCTCGCCGAGAACGACGGCTTCGGCGCGGACGCCTGCAACGACGACACCGACAACGACCGCGACGGCCTCGTGGACGTGGACGACCCCGGCTGCGACGACGGCTACGACAACGACGAGACCGACCCCCTGACCGAGTGCAACGACGGCCTGGACAACGACAGCGACGGCTGGGCCGATCTCGACGACCCGATCTGTGAGAGCGGCGCCACCAAGCTCGAAGATGACGGCTACGGCGGGGTCTACGCCTGCAACGACGGCCTGGACAACGACCTCGACGGCTTCAAAGACGCCGCCGACAAGTCGTGCAAGAACGGCGAAGACAACTCCGAGTCGTCCTGACGCCGCGCCCGAGAGGCTGACGCCGCGCCACCAAAACTGACGCCGGTCAGGGCGCTATTTTGTGGCGTTGACCTACCGGTCGGTAGGCAACATCGCCCCCCTTGGTTACCTACCGTTCGGTAAAAGACCGGAGCGGTGATGGGTGAACAAGAAGAGGTCCGCGGGCGGATCATCCGTGAGGCCACGCGGCTCTTCGCCGAGCGTGGCTACGCGGCGACTTCAGTGCGTGAGATCGCTGAGGCCGTCGGCGTGACCAAACCGACGCTCTATTACCACTTCGGCAGCAAAGACGGCCTGTTCACCGCCTTGGTGAACCACCACCTCGACTGCTGGCTGGAGGTCATCGCGGGCTGTCTCCAGGCCCCGGCGCCGGTGCTCGACCGCATCCGCGCCTACGTCACCGCCTGCTTTCAGCTCCACATCGACGACCCCATGGTGCTGCGCTTCTTACACCAGGCCATTCAGCAGGCCGGTCAAGGCGCGCCCCTCATCGACGCCAAGAAGTTCCATGAGGGCGAGGTCGTGCTGCTCATCGCGCTGCTCCAGGAGGGGATCACCCAGGGCGCCTTACGCCCCCACGATCCCGTCGCTGGCGCGCTCATGTTGCTCGGCGGTGTCCGTATCCGCCTGGGCGCCACCCTTCACGGCGGCCCTCCGCTCACCGCGGACACCGCCGACCAAGTTCTCGATCTGCTGCTTCACGGAGTCGCTCCATGACGTCCCGATTCGTCATCTCTCTCACCCTCGCCCTGGTCATGGGCTGTGGGTCCGCTGGCGCCGAGAAAGGCGCCGCTGACCTCACCCCGCCCACCGTCACCGACGCGCCTTCAGCCCGGGTCGAGGTGGCCACGGTGAAGCGCATCCCCGCCGTGCGCCGCCTGGAGCTCCCCGGCGAGGTGAAGGCCAGCGCGGATTCCAACCTCGCCGCGCCGCTCGGCGGCTTCGTCGAGTCCGTGCTCGTGAAGGAGGGCGACAGCGTCCGGCGCGGCCAGCTCCTCGCCCGGGTGGACGTCGCCTCTCGTGAGGCCCAGCTCCGCGTGGCCGAGGCCCAGGCCGCCCAGGCCAAGGCCGAGCTGGACCGCGCCGTCGCCTTGGCGGACGGCCTCTCTGGTCAGGCCCGGCTCAACGTCGAGACCCAAGCGAAGATCGCCGAGGCCCAGGTCGAGCTCGCCCGCATCAACCTGCGCCGGGCGATGATCGTCGCCCCCTTCGCGGGCAAGATCGCCAAGGTGAACGTCGAGGAGGGCGAGGTGGTCGCCCCCGGCGCCCCGGCGATGCGGCTCGTCGCCGTAGACCCCGCGCTCGTCGAGCTCTCGGTCTCCGACATCGACGTGGCCCAGCTGGAGGAGGGCCAGGCCGTGCGCTTCACGAGCTTGTCCTCACCGCTGATCGTCGAGGGCGTCGTGCAGCGCGTCGGCGTGGCCGCCGACCTCGGCACCCGCACCTGGTCCGTCGAGGTCGCCGTGCCCAACGCCGACGGCGCGTTGATGCCCGGCATGTTGGGCCGGGT
>JBEAVX010000140.1:0-5554 GCA_041160755.1 Pseudomonadota bacterium | reverse complement strand
CCGGATTCGCGCCGAGGCCGGGGTGGGCATGGAGACCCGCAACAAAGAGTTCACCGTCAACGACAGCGGCGAGCGGGTGCCGTCTGTGATGGAGGTGGACGTGTACGGCGAGGCCAGCGCGGCCTTGGCGATCGTGCACGCCGTGCCGGTGATCTCCCAGGCGTTGCCCCAGGTGCCGAGCTTTGACGGCGGCGTCGGCATCAAGGCCACCTGGACGCTGCGCGGCGCCCCCAACGACGCCGAGCCCCAGATCTCCGAGCCCACCTGGCGACTGTACGGCAAGACCGGCGAGATGGACCGGTACCAAGGCGCGGCGAGCGAGACGAGCATCGCGCTCTCGAACCTCAACCCCGAGACCTTCGCCTCGGTGGAGTCGTTCCTCTCCAACATCCAGGCCGGGAGCACCTTCAAGCGGCGCTTCTCCCTGGGCACCACGCTCGGTCGCCGCTACGTCGCCGCGGCCCAGCGCCAAGGTGGCTTCAACGTGCTCTTGCCTGCCGAGTACACCCGATACGGATTCCGGATTGAGGGCTATCTCGACTTAGAGTCGGAGCTCTCCGCCGAGCAGGTGCGGTCGATCTTCCGCTCGATCACCTCCGTGGTGAGCAGCTACGCCGACGGCGGCGCCCCGCTCCAGCAGCTCTACACCGACGTGCTGAGCTTCTTGAGCACCGGACGCGGCCCGGCGCACGTCACCGCCGAGCTCACCAACGTCGCCAACTCTGTGCTGCGTGGCCTCAAGACGCTCCACATGCACGGTCTCGTCGGGCTCTCCGTCGCGGCCGGGGCGAAGGTCTCCGCCGGGGCGAAGGCGCGCCTCCAGGGACGTATCGGCGGCCAGCTCACCATGGACCAGAACCTTATGTCTTGGGCCGGGAGCGAGGTCACCGTGGCGGATATCGAGGCGCTCATCAAGAACACAGTCGCCGCCGGGACCGGCGCGACGGAGCTGCCTGGCACAGAGTCGAGCGACGCGCCGAGCGGTGACGGGGCCTGAGCCCGTTGGCGAAGATCGCGCTGTTCTGTCTCTCCCAGAGCCTCGCCCACGCCGGACGTGTCGTGCGTCTGGCCCGGGCCCTCGCCGCGCGGGGGCACCACGCACAGACCTTCGGCGATCCGCGCTGGCTCGCGCACCCGGCGTTGTGCCCGCCCGGAGCGCTCCCGGCGCCGATCCCCCTCTCTGAGCCACCCTTAGACGACGTGCTGCGCCCGTCTCGGGGCCTGCCTCCGGCCTTTGATGAGGTCCAGGTGTTCGTACGGGCCTTAGACGACGATCTCGCCGCCCTCGACAGACTCAAGCCCGACCTCGTGATCGTAGACAATCGGCGCTCCACCCCGGTGGCGGCGGCGGCGCGAGGGTTGCCCTGCCTCTCGTTGACGACGACCCCGCTCTTGGGCCCCTTCGCGGGGCCGCTGATGACCGCCGAGCAGGCGCGGCGCCTGGGCGAAGGTCTGTTGGGCACGCCGCCGCGCGGGGAGGGCGCGCTCTCGGGGCAAGCGGCCCCTTTGCCCGGGGCGATGGCCTGGGCGATGATGCGGCACGGCGCCCCACCTCGGGGGTGGCTCCACGAGCTGAGCCTCGGCGACACCACCTTGGTCCTCGATCCGCCGGGCCTGTTCACCCCCATCGCCGCGCCGCCCGGCGCGCGCTGGATCGGCCCGATCTTCCCCGAGCTCCGCCCAGAGACGTCGCCGCCGCGCCTCGGACCCGGCCCGTGGATCTACCTCAGCTATGGCTCAACAGGGTCCGGCGAGCGCCTGGCGCGTGTGGCCACGACGCTCCTCGACGCGGGCCTGCAGGTGCTCGTCTCGACCGGGGGGCTCACCACCTTGGCCCCTCGGCCCGGCCTCGTCTGTTTGCCTCTGGTCGCGCCAGAGTGGGCGTTTGACGCCGCGTCCTTGGTGATCTGCCACGGCGGCACGCTCACGGTTTACCACGCCTTGTCTCGGGGCAAACCCGTGCTCGCCGTGCCGAGCCACGTCGAGCAGCTCGTGAGCGCGGCGGCGGTGGAGCGCCTCGGCGTCGGCGCCGCGCTCAGCGAGCGGGCCGTCGACGCCGATCCCGGGCGCCTCGTCTCCACCGCGCGGGCCTTGTTGGGCGACCCAGACGTCTCCGCGCGGGCCGTGTCGCTCGCGGCGAGGTTTGACGGCGCCTCCGCCTTGGCCGAGGCCGTCGCCGCCGCCGAGGGCTTGTTGGCGCCCAAGGTCAATCCGGGCAAGGCCCTTCAGTGAACACGGCGCCGGGCAAGAGGCTCTTCTCTGGCCAGGTGAGCGTGCTTCCCGTGATGCGCAAGAGCGTGCCATCGGGGTAGACGAAGCCCTCTTGGGTGAGCTTGCCCGGGGCCCGCTCTGGCGGCGCGACGTCTTTGCCGCCTTGGCGCTCCACCACGGTGAGCCCGTCGGCGTCGATCACGAGGCTGGTCCTCACGTCTCCTTCATCGAGGTGAAAACATCGTTTCATGGTGGACTCTCCGGTGGGCCCGCCGCCACACGCCAAAGCGGAGAGCGCGGCGAGGGCGGTGAGCGAGAGGGAGGTGGAGCCGGGCAGGGAGGTCGTCATACTCGGATTCTACATCAAAAAGGCCGGGCGATTGACCGCCCGGCCTTCAAGGTCTCACAGCCCGCCCAGTCTCACTGGGGCTTGGGCGTGCCGTCCACGGCCATGTCCGTGCGCTCGACGATGAAGAAGTCGACGCGGCGGTTCTTGGCCCAGGCGGCCTCGTTGTTGCCGGTGACGAGCGGCTTGGTCTCGCCGTAGCCCTTGGCCTCCAGACGGTTGGCCTCGACACCCTTGTTGTCAGGTAGGTGCGCACGGCCTCGGTGCGGCGCTGGCTGAGGTCCAGGTTGAAGGCGTCGTCGCCGCGAGAGTCGGTGTGACCCTCGATGCGCACGAGCTTGAGCTCGGGGTGCTCCTTCATGATGGACGCGACCTCATCGAGGAGCTTGTAGGACTCGGGCTTGATGATGTCCTTGTTGGTCTCGAAGAAGACGCTGCCGCCGAGGTCGATGTTGGCGGTCTGGACCTTGGTCTTCGTGGGCTTGAGGTCGAGCACGATGGTGACGGTGTCGCCGGACTTGAGCTCAACGGTCTTGGAGCCGCGCAGGTACCCCTCGGCCTCAGCACCAACCTTGACCTGGCCGACACGCACCAGCGTCTCGACCTTGCCCTCCGGCATCTTGCCCTTGGCCTTGTCGTTGAGCAGCCAGCTCGCGTCGGGGATACGTTTGCCCTTGGCGTCCACGGCCTCAACGATGATCGTGCCCGTGAGGTAGGGCACGGTCTGCACGATCTCGATGGGCGGCCCCTCGACCACCTTGGCCACGCCCGCCGTCGGCGCGAAGCCGGTGCCGGTGATGGTCATGGGGTGCTCGCCGGGGGGCAGCTCCATGCTGTTCGCGCCTTGCATGTCGGCGACGGTGAAGCCGAGGCCCGTCGCGGGCTGGCCGTCCTGATCGACGAAGCGGAAGGTGACGACGGTGGGCTCGGGGCAGCCGTCGTCATCCTTGTAGGAGTCCATGTCCTCGGCCTTGTCCACGCAGGCGTCGACGTTGTCGAGGAGGCCGTCGTTGTCGCTGTCGAGGATGACGGGCTCGGCGGGCTTCTTGGCCAGGGTGGGCTCATAGCCGAGCGCGAAGAGTACGCGGGCGGTGGGGGCGCCGATGCCGCCGGTCAAGGCGGTGCCGACGCCGCCGCGCACGACGAGGTTGCCCGCGCCGGGGCGCGACCAGGCGCCGAGGATGCCCTCAACGGGGGCGGCGGCGGGGTTGGCGAAGTTCGCGTAGGTGAAGCTCCCGGCGACGTCCAGAGACGTGCCGAAGGACTCGCTCAGGGCGTAGCTGCCGCCGAGGCGGAGGTAGATCTGATCGTTCCAGGTGGCGTTCTCCAGCACGACCTCGGGCTGGAAGCGGGTGCCGACGTTCGCCGCGAGGAGCAGCTTCTCGTTGATCGGCTTGTCGACGATGAGGCCGAGCTCACCGCTGAGGCCGCCGTAGGAGAGCGCCGAGTCCATCGTCGCCGTGGGCAGACCGGCGCGACCATACACAGACAGGCCGACGGCGGAGTCCATGCGGTTGAGCAGGTTGAACTTGGCGTCGATGCCGAGATCCCCGATGCCCGTCTCGCCGCCCGCCGCGCCCGTGGAGCGCAAGAAGACGGGGATGTCGAGGCCGAAGCGGGCGCGGCCCTTGGTGAAGCCGATCATCAGGTCTGCGGTGAGCAGGTTCTTGATGAGATCGACCTGCTCACCCTCGGTGGGGTAGTAGATCAAGGGCTCGTGGGCGTAGTTGAACAGGGCCCGGGCGGTGATGGTGTTGGGGTCGAGGATGACCGTGTCATCCGTCCAGAACATGGTCGTGGAGTCGATGGACGGGCGGAAGAGCTGGGCGTTGAGGTCCGGCATCTCGCCGCCGGCGACGATGACCTGATCGTCTTGGGCGTGCGCGCTGAGGGAGAGCAGGCTGAGGGTGAGCAGCATGGGACACACTCGAAGAGAAGGATGGGAGAAGAAGGGGAGGCCCGAGAGGATGGCGCACGATCACGGCACACAGTCACAGCGAGCCGTGAAGGCGCCATCCTCCGGGGGGTGAGATCAGCTCCGGCGGCGGCGGAGCAGGAGCCCCGCGAGCAGCCCGAGCAGACCGACCGAGGCGCCGGTGTTGGGGGCCGTGGAGCAGCTCCCGCCGCGCCCGCCGCCGTACTTGCCGTCGGTGACGTCGTCCGAAGCGTCGGTGGGGTTGAGGCCCTCGTCAACCTCCTGGCCGTCGGGGATGCCGCCGCCGTCGGTGTCCTCGTTCAAGGGATCCGTGCCGTGAACGTTGACCTCGTCGCCGTCCGTCAGGCCGTCCTCGTCGGTGTCAGGGTTCGCCGGGTCGGTGCCGGCGTTGTTGACCTCGTCGTCGTCGGTGAGGCCATCGGCGTCGGTGTCGGTGCTGATCGGGCTAGAGCCGTGGGTGTTGACCTCGTCGCCGTCCGTCAGAGTGTCGCCGTCGGTGTCAGGGTTCGCCGGGTCGGTGCCATGAACGTCGACCTCGTCGCCGTCGCTGAGGCCGTCGGCGTCGCTGTCGGGGTTGAGCGGGTCGGTGTTGGTCTCGTTGAGCTCGCGGCCGTCGTCGAGGCCGTCGCCGTCGGTGTCGGCCACCGCGGGATCCGTGCCAAACGTGTCGACCTCCTCACCGTCGCCGAGGCCGTCGCCGTCGGTGTCGGGGCTCAAGGGATCGGTGCCGAGGTCGTTCACCTCTTCGCCGTCGCTGAGGCCGTCATCGTCGGTGTCGGTGTCAAGCGGGTCGGTGCCCAGGTCCGCCTCGTCACCGTCGTTGAGGCCGTCGCCGTCGGTGTCGGGGATGAGGGGGTCGGTGCCCGCGTCGAGCTCGTCGCCGTCGTTGAGGCCGTCGCCGTCGGTGTCATCCAGGGTGGGATCGGTGCCGAGATCCACCTCTTCGCCGTCGAGGAGGCCGTCGTTGTCGGAGTCGTCGTCGAGGCTGTCGGGGACGCCGTCGCCGTCGGAGTCGCCGTCGAACTCGTCCACCGAGGGCACGCCGTCGTTGTCGTCGTCGA
>JBEAVX010000060.1:0-7844 GCA_041160755.1 Pseudomonadota bacterium | reverse complement strand
CGCGTCGCCGCCGGGCGCCATCACCCCTCGGACGTGCTGGCCGGGGCGCTCATCGGCGCGAGCGTGGGCCTCGTCGTGCCCACCTTGCACCAGCGCAAGGCCGTGCAGCTCAGCGCTTCAGGGCGCCACGTCGGGTTCTCCGGCACCTTCTGAGGGCGGCGGCGCCTCGTCGTTGGGCACAAGCGGTCGTAAGGGCCGCACCTCGCCGTCTGGGAGCAGCTCCTCCAAGCGGCGGCCGTCGCCCAAGGGCTCGTAGCTCACCTCGACCGGGTCGGGCTTGTTGCCCAGGCCCAACATCGAGAGCACCCACAAGACCCCCCAGACCAACATCCCGATGAGCGCGACGGTGGCGGCCGTCGCGGTGACCAAGGCGCCGAGGTTCACCTTGGGGCGATTCACGGGCGCTTGCTGGAGGTGGTCGAACATACGCGCGGTGTCCAGGTTAGGGGGAGCCCTCTAACCCGCGACGGCGCGTCGCTCTTGGTCGAACCTATGCCGCTGGCCCCTTCGCTGCTCCGCCTGCTCCGCGAGGACGACACCCACCTTCGCGCGCTGGTGAGCCTCCTGCTCGACGATCTGCTCTCTCGCCCGGCGAAGGAGCTCGTGGACTCCCGCTGGCTCGCCGACGCCATCCTCTCCGGGATGCGCGCCAGCGTCGAGGACGACCGCACCCGCAAGTGGATCCTCGACCAGCTCCAGGCCAGCCGCCAGCTCGCGGTCTCCCAACAAGGCACCTTGGCCCAGCGGGTCTCCCCCGAGGTGAGCCGGGCGGTCAAGGACCTGCTCCGACGCCCCTACAGCCCCGATCCTCTGCTCGTTCGCGCCATCGTCGATCACCGCGCCATCCGAAACCTCATGCGCGACATGCTCCAGACGACGCTGAACGACTACGCGCGCAAGGTGCAGGTGCCCAAAGGCGCCATGGACGCCTTCGCGGCGAGCCCGCTCTCGCGGGGGCGCCTCGGTCAGCTCGCGGCGGCGGCGACGGTGGCGGCGAAGGTGGTCGGCGGCGAGGTCGAGCGCCAGATGGAGGGCCGGGTGAAGGAGGTCGTAGACGACGCCATCGCCCGCAGCGTCGAGATCGCCGTGCGCCACTTCTGCGCGCCGGAGCACGCCCAAGACATCGCCGCCTGGCGCGCCGACGGCTTCGACGTGGCGATGCACTTCCCCTTGAGCGCCTGGGCCCACGAGCTCGACAAGCTCGACCCCGAGGGCCTCGTCACCGACATCGAGGCGCTCCTGCGCGCCTTGACCCGCAGCGAGGCCTTCGCCGGGCAGCTCCGCGGGGCCATCGACGCCGCGCTCACCCAAGGCGGCGACAAGAGCGCCCGGGACTTCTTGGAGGGCTCGGGCCTGGAGGAGGGCTGGCGGCCCCAGGCTGAAGAGCTCATGGTGCGCCGGGCCCTGGCGTTCGTGCAGACCGACGGCTTTGAGGCCTGGTTCGGGGCCTTGGTCGGCGCCGCCGAGGGCTCAACCGAGGAGGGCTGAGCCGAAGAGCACGGCGGCGGGGTCTGGCCACGCGCCGCCACGAAGCTCCGCCATCACCCCGGCGAGCCGGGCCACATCGGCGGGCTCGCTGCGCTGGGTGATGCGCGGGAAGGGCGGCTGATCGGGGCCGTCGCTCTCCACCAGCAGCCGCGCCGCCGGGGTCACGGCGACCGCCTTGTGAACCTTCACCGCCTTGGGGTTCGTCACCTGGCCGCCGAAGGAGAGGTAGAGCCCGAGCCGCACAAAGTCGGGCACGAGCTCCGCCGGGCCGGAGTAGCTGTGCAGCACGCCCGGGACAGGGCCGCCGCGCGCCTTGAGCAAGGCGAGCAAGGCGCCGTGGGCCCGAACACAATGGAGGATCACCGGGAGTCCACGCGCTTGGGCCAAGTCAAGCTGGGCGCTCAAGATCACGGCTTGCTCATCGAGGCTCGGCCCGCCCTCCCGGGCGACGCGGCCGTCGAGGCCACACTCCCCGACCGCGATGGCGCCGTCCTCAAGGGCCCGGGGCAAGGCGTCTAAGGCCTGGGAGCGCGCGGCGGCGTCTAAGCCCCGCAGCGCCCAGGGGTGCAGGCCAAATCCGAGGCGGAGGAGGTTCGGGGCTCGGTCGCGGCAGCGCCGGGCGCGGTCCCACGAGGCGGGGTCTACCCCCGGAACGACGACGCGGCGGACCCCAGCGCGCTCAGCGCGAAGGACCACCGCGTCTCGGTCATCGTCGTAGGCGGGATCGTCGAGGTGGCAGTGGGTGTCTACCCAGCCCGGCGCGCCCGCCTCAGACGACATTGGGGGTCACTTGTTGTCGGTGCTGCTGCCGACGACGGCCGCGTCGCCCCAGGTGATGATGAACTCGGCGCGGCGGTTCTGGGCCCAGGCGCGCTCGTTGCTGCCGGGGTCCAGGGGCTTCTCTTCGCCGTAAGAGACGACGGCGAGGCGAGAGGGCGCGACGCCCTGGTTGATCATGTGGTTCTTGATGGCGTCGGCCCGGCGCTGGCCCAAGGCGAGGTTGTAGTCCGTGGTGCCGCGCTCATCGGCGTGGCCCTGAATCTGCAGCTTCACGTCGTTGTGGGCCTGCATGATCTTCACGTTGTCGTTCAGGGCGGTCTTGCTGCTGTCCACAAGGTCCGAGGAGTCGAAGTCGAAGAACACGCGCTCAAAGTTCTCCTTCATCGCCTGGACGTGCTGCGGGACCTCCTTCGCGGGCTCCTCGGTCGGCATCGGCATCGGCTCGCTGACGACGGGCTCGGTGACCTCACCCTTCTTCTTGCAGCCGACGGTCGAGAACGCGACGAGGGACAAAACGACGAGGGGGAGAAGGGCGCTGCGCATGACGGGCTCCTTGGATAGTCTGCCATGGATGGCACGGTGGTCAGAGAAGGTAAGCCCCGTTCTATCGAACGTGTGAAGAATGTGTCAAGCGCCGATGACCAAAGGCGACAACTGGAGAGGAGCACGATGCGCACGGCGCCGACCTGGCCCTGGAAGACCCTGCAGGATCAGCCCCAGCGGCCACTGGAGGGCGGGCTCATCAACGAGACCTTCCTGATCGGGGATCCGCCTCGGGCGGTGGTCCAGCGGCTCAACCCGATCTTCTCTCCTGAGGTCCACCACGACATCGAGGCCGTCACCGCGCATGTCGCCGCGAAGGGGCTCATCACGCCGCGCCTCCTCCCCACCGACGCCGGGGCGCTCTGGCACGAGGACGCCGAGGGTGCGGCCTGGCGCGCGCTCAGCTACGTCGAGGGCGTCACCGTCCACAAGCTGAACGATCCCGCCCTGGCCGCCGCCGCCGGGGCGCTCGTCGCCCGCTGGCATGAGGCCACCGCCGACCTGCGCCATGACTTCCGCTCCCGCCGTCCCCTCGCCCACTGGACGCCCCACCACATGCAGGTCTTGGAGCAGGCCCTCCGCGACCACCCCGACCACCGCCTCTTCGCCCAGGTCGAGCCCCTCGCCAACGCCATCCTCAGCGCGTGGGCGGCGTGGTCAGGGCCCCTGGACAGCCCGGCCCGGGTCTCCCACGGCGACCTCAAGATCAGCAACCTGCGCTTCTCCGCCGCCGGAGAGGGCCTGTGTCTGCTCGACCTCGACACGATGGGTGAGCTGCCTCTGGAGGTCGAGCTGGGCGACGCCTGGCGCTCGTGGTGTAACCCCGCCGCTGAAGACGTCACCGACGCCACCTTTGACCTCAGCCTCTTCGCGGCGAGCGCCACGGCGTACCTCCAGGCCCGGCCGCTCAGCGCCGAGGAGCGCGAGCGCCTGCCGTTGGGCATCACCCGCATCTGCCTGGAGCTGTCCGCCCGGTTCTGCGCCGACGCTCTGAACGAGCGTTATTTCGGCTGGAACCCCGCCGTGGCCCCCACCCGGGGCGATCACAACCTGCTCCGCGCCCGGGGCCAACACGCCTTGGCCGCCTCGGCCCACGCCCAACAGCGCGAGATCATGAAGATCCTCTCGCGCTGAGCCAAGGATCCGCACGCCGACGGCGCTCCCGGTCAAAAGCCGCCTCGCGTCACGAACTCGTCGCGCAGACCCCAGCCGCGCCGGGTTATCTCGGGCGTCTCTGAGGAGTCCTCATGCGCCCTTCCGTCGGTCTCACCACGCCCCTGCTCATCGCCCTGGCCCTCGCGGGCTGCGACAACGACACCCAGATCAAGGTCGTTGACGACGCGCCCTCGGTCACCATCGTGCGCCCCAGCTCGGGCACGGTGTTCAACCCCGACGAGCCCGTCGAGCTGTGCCTACAGTCGCCGACGAGGACGAGCTCACCGAGCTCCAGATCACCGTCGAGAGCGACATCGACGGCGTGCTGTTCAACGGCGCCAACGACCTCACCGAGTGTGAAGGCGGCAACGCGGGCCTGGCCCTCACGCTGTCCAACGCCGAGCACACGCTCACGGTCACCGTCACCGACACGGCGAACCAGGCCACCCAGGCGAACGTCGTCGTCGCCGCCGAGCCCAACGAGCTCCCGCTGTGCGCCTGGATCTCCCCCGAGGACGGCCTCACCTTCTTCGAGACCGACAACATCACCTTTGAGGCCCAGGTCTCCGACGCCGAGATGACCAACGCGCTCCTCGGCGTCGTCGTCGAGAGCGACGTGGACGGCGTCCTGTTTGAGGGCAACCCCGACGGCGCGGGCCTCGTCACCTTCACCCAGCCCCTCACCGCAGGCGGCGCGAACGAGGCGCTGCACAACATCACGCTCTCCGTCACCGACGACCGCGGCGCGACGAGCACCTGCCTCGTGAGCGTCAACATCGACGCCTGCCTCGACGACGACGGCGACGGCGTGACCGTGTGTGATGGGGACTGCGATGATGGTGACGACAGCACCTACCCCGACGCCGTCGAGGTCGCGGACGGCGTCGACAACGACTGTGACGGCACCATCGACGAGTACACCGACCTAGAGGACGACGACCTCGACGGCTACTCCGACTTTGAGGGCGACTGTGACGACGCCAACCCCGACATCAACCCCGGCGCCGCCGAGGTCTGGTATGACGGCGTCGATCAGGACTGCTCGGAGACGAGCGACTACGATCAAGACGGCGACAGCGTAGACTCCTCCGATTATGGCGGTCAAGACTGTGACGATCTCGACGGCGCGGTGAACCCCCTCGCCACCGAGACCTGGTACGACGGCGTCGATCAGGACTGTGACGGCGCGAACGACTACGATTACGACGCCGACGGCTTCGAGAGCGACGCGTATGGCGGCAACGACTGCGACGACTACGACGCCGCGGTGAACGCTGGCGCGGCCGACGCCTGGTACGACGGCGTAGACGCCAACTGTGACGGCGCGAACGACTACGACGCCGACAAAGACGGCTACGAGAGCAGCAGCTACGGCGGTGACGACTGCGACGACACCCGCGCGGCCTCGAACCCCGGCGCGAGCGAGACCTGGTACGACGGCCTCGACGGCGACTGTGACGGCTCCGACGACTACGACCAAGACGGCGACGGCTTCAAGTCGTCCGCGTATGGCGGCAGCGACTGTGACGACACCAAGAGCGCGGTGAACACCGCCGCGACGGAGACCTGGTACGACGGCGTTGATCAGAACTGCGACGGCGAGAGCGACTACGACCAGGACGGCGACGGCGCCACGGCCCTGGCCTACGGCGGCACCGACTGCGACGACACCGACGGCGCGATCAAGGTCGGCGCCACGGAGATCTGGTACGACGGCGTCGATCAGGACTGTGACGGCGAGAGCGACTACGACAAAGACGCCGACGGAATCGACTCGTCGAGCTACGGCGGCACCGACTGCAACGACGCCGACGCGAGCATCAAGCCCGGCGCCACGGAGACCTGGTACGACGGCACAGACCAGAACTGTGACGGCGAGACCGACTACGATCAGGACGCCGACAGCTACCTCTCCTCGGCCTACGGCGGCAACGACTGCGACGACACGGCCTCCACGATCAACCCCGGCGCCGCCGAGGTCTGGTACGACGGCACCGACCAGGACTGCTCCGGCGGCAGCGACTTTGACCGCGACGGCGACGGCGCGCTCTCCTCGACCTACTTCGGCACGGACTGCAACGACAACAACAGCGCCATCAAGCCCGGCGCCACGGAGATCTGGTACGACGGCACCGACCAGAACTGTGACGGCGCCAGCGACTACGACCAGGACGGCGACACCTACCTCTCGTCCACCTACGGCGGCACGGACTGCAACGACACCACGGCCGCCATCAAGCCCGGCGCTACGGAGACCTGGTACGACGGCACCGACCAAGACTGCTCCGGCGGCAGCGACTACGATCAGGACGGCGACTCCTACGTCTCCTCCAGCCACGGCGGCAACGACTGCAACGACACCACCGCCAGCATCAACCCCGGCGCGACGGAGACCTGGTACGACGGCACCGACCAGAACTGCTCCGGCGGCAGCGACTACGACCAAGACGGTGACGGCGTCACGTCTTCGGCCTATGGCGGCACCGACTGCAACGACACCAACTCTAGCGTGAAGCCCGGCGCCACGGAGAGCTGGTACGACGGCGTCGATCAGGACTGCTCTGGCGGCAGCGACTACGACCAAGACGGCGACGGCGTCACCTCCTCGGCCTATGGCGGCACGGACTGCAACGACACGAACTCCAGCATCAAGCCCGGCGCCACGGAGACCTGGTACGACGGCGTCGATCAGGACTGCTCCGGCGGCAGCGACTACGACAAGGACGGCGACAGCTACACCAGCTCCACCTACGGCGGCTCGGACTGCAACGACAACAGCGCCGCGGTGAGCCCGGGGGCCACAGAGGTCTGGTACGACGGCACCGACCAGAACTGTGACGGCAAGAACGACTACGACCGCGACAGCGACGGCTACACCCCCCTGGCGTATGGCGGCAACGACTGTGACGACACGAAGTCTACGGTGAACGTCGGCGCCGCCGAGGTCTGGTATGACGGCGTCGATCAGAACTGTGACGGCGGCAGCGACTACGACCAGGACGGCGACAGCGAAGAGTCCGCGACCTACGGCGGTGACGACTGTGACGACACCCGCTCGGACGTGAACACCTCGGCCACCGAGGTCTGGTACGACGGCCGCGACACCGACTGTGACGGCTGGAGCGACTTCGACCGCGACTACGACGGCGACGACGCCAAGGCCTATGGCGGCGCCGACTGTGACGATGACGAGGGGACGGTGTACTCCGGCGCCACCGAGGTTCGTGACGGCCTCGACAACGACTGTGACTTGACCTGCGACGAGGGCCTCATCGCCGTGGGCGACCTCATCGTGACCGAGGTGATGGTGAACCCCAGCATCGCCACGGACCCCAACGGCGAGTGGGTGGAGCTGTACAACACCACGACCACCGACATCGCGATCTGCGCGGGCTGGACCTTCGCCGACACCACCTCGACGGATCGGGCGGTGGACACGAGCTTCAACGTCGTCGTCCCGGCGAAGGGCTACGCCACCTTGGCCTATGAGTCCAACACGGCGAGCAACGGCGGCCTGGTGATGGACGGGGAGTACCACTCCACGCTCAACTTCTCCAACAGCGCCGGCGACACCCTCACGCTCAAGTTCAACACGGTCACCATCGACACCTTGACCTTCACCGGGTCTTGGCCCTTCGGCACGGGCGAGTCGATGCACCTCAAGACGTCCAAACACGACGCGACGAGCAACAACACCGCCACCAACTGGTGCAAGTCCACCACGGCGGCGGGCAACGGCGAGAAGGGCACCCCGGGCGCCGTGGAGACGGGCTGCCCCTAACCGGCGCGGCGCCTCACTCCACGACGATCACCACGTCTTGACCCTCGGCGAGGACCGCCCCGTCGAGGGTCAATGACGAGCCGTGCAGAGTCAGCGC
>JBEAVX010000872.1:0-3139 GCA_041160755.1 Pseudomonadota bacterium | reverse complement strand
CCTCAAGGACGAGGCGCCGGTGCGGGTGAAGCGCGCCGTGGACCACCCCCGGGCCCTGTTCATCGGCGGCAGCTCGGTGCACCAGGGGGTGCCGCCGCGCCCGCAGGAGTGGCCCGCGGTGGTCGGGGAGCTGCTGCGCGCGGAGACGGTGAACCTCGGCTCGCCGGGCCTGGACTCGAACGATCTGGTGCAGATCACCCGCGAGGTCGAGGCGCTCACCCACGCCGCGCTCGTGGTCTACGTCGGGCACAACGACTTCGCCAACGCCTTTATGCGGGCGCGCTTCGCCGGCGGCGGCTCCCGGGCGCTCTCGCGGCTGCGGGTGGCGCTCATGGGGCTGCGGCTGTTCACGCTCCTCGATGACCGCTTCGCCAGCCGGGGCGCCGGGCGACGCCAAGAGGAGGCCGGGGTGCCGATCCTCAGCGCCGGGGAGAAGGCCGAGATCCTCGACGGCTTAGAGGACAACCTCCACACCATCGTGGCGCTGAGCCAAGAGCGCGGCGTCAAGGTCGTGCTCGTGGCCCCGGCGTCGTCGGTCTTGCACCCGCCGGCGGAGCAGGTCTGCGGCCCAGAGCGCTGCCTGAACGATGAGTTTCGCGCCGCCCAAGGGCTCGTTCGTCGAGATCCAAAGGCCGCCGCCGACGCGCTGCGAGCCGTGCGGGACCGCGACTGGTCGTCGATCCGCGCGCCGACGGAGGTGGTGGAGGTCTACCGCCGCGTCGCGCAGGAGACCGGGGCGCGGCTGGTCGAGGCCGAGGCTGGCCTGCCCCGGGCGGACGGCGTGGACCTCCCCGCCGAGCGCCTGTTTCTTGACCAGCTTCATTACTCCGTCGAGGGTCACCGGGCCTTGGCCGAGCTCGTCGCGCCCGCCGTCGCTGAGGCGCTCATGCAATAGCGGGCCGCGAAACGCAGTAAACTGCGCCATGGTCTCCACCACGCTCCTGCTCCTCCTCGTCTCCTGCGCCGCCCGCGACCTCACGCTGCGGCCCCTCGTTGAGCTGGCCCCGGCCCCGGCCCGGGCGCTCCCGTTCCAGACTGAAGAGGAGGCCTGGCGGGTCTTGCTCAGCCAAGGGGGGCTGCCGCCGCCGAAGGTGGCGCCGGTGCTGCTCTTGGATGACCGGATCCCGGCGCCGGGACACCTCAGCGAGCTGGTGTTCGCCCCGCGCTTTCTGGGGGACGCGGACGACGCCCGGGCCGTGATGGGCCGGTGGACGACACGCTGGGCCGGGCGGCCCGTGGCCTTGGAGGGCCTCAGCGACGAGGGGCTCGTCGAGGGGGTCGCCGCCTGGGCCTTGGTGGGCCTCGCCCGAGAGCTCGCCATGGCGACGGCCACCGAGGGCTGGACCCTCCGCCGAGACGAGCTGATCCCCGAGGCGATGATGGCGACCCAGGCCGGGATCTACGCCTTGGACTCGCTCATCACCAGCGGGCGGGTGCCCCCGAGCTGGCGAGCCTCCTACGCCGCCTTGCTGACCGCCGTGCTGGCGGAGACCTCGGCCCCGGTCGCCGCGAACATCCCCATCGACGAGGCCGCCGCGTGGCTCAACCAGGGCGAGGAGCTGCGCCAAGCCCTCGGCACCTCGGTGGTCTTGGGTTTTGGTGAGGCGGCGCTCAACGACAACGAGCGGGCCGCGCTCTATGAGGCCACCCGGACGCTCCTGGCCAGCGAGACGGCGCTGCTCACCACGTCGGGCCCCTCGGCCTTGCCCGAGTCCTTGACCACCCGCCTCGCCGAGCGCCCCCAGCGCACCGTCGAGCGATCCCTCGGCAACTTCGACCCGCCGCTCCAGTCCTGGGAGCGCTCGGCGGAGGGCGTCATCGTCGGGGCGGTCAACGACCGGGGCTGGATGTTTCGCCTCGACGTCGAGGGCGACCGGGTGCGCGCCGTGCTCACCGTGCCGATGCCCAAGAACCCCGCCCTGGAGCGTGACCTGATGGCCTTGGCGAACGCCGTGAACGGCGCGCTGGACTCCGCCCACCTCGACCTGATGCCCGGCGAGCTGCGCCTGCGCCACGCCTGGACGCCGATCACCTCGGACAGCACCGCCGCCGACGCGCTCAACGCCCTGGTGACCGTGGCGGATCGGTGGGCGCCCTTGTTTGAGCAGGTCGCCACCAAGGCGCTCACCGTCGAGCAAGCCTGGACCGTCGGCCAAGGAGACGCGCCATGAGGCTCACGAAGCTGCTCGGGCTCATCCTGCTCCCCGCCCTGGGCCTCACGGCCTGCGACGAGCCGCGCCCCTCGAAGATCACCTGGACCTTTGAGCTCAAGGAGGGCGTCGGCGAGGTGCTGCTGCACGATCTTCGCGGCGAGGCGAGCCTGTTTGAGCGCCTCGTGACGGCCTGGGTGGAGGGCGACCAGCCCCAAACCTTGATCCCTCGGGTGACCGTCGGGGAGCGCGCCTTGGTCGTGGACGGCGACGCGCTCAACCTCTCGGTGCAGCTCCGCTTTGATCAGCGCGCGGACCTGCCCCTGCTCACCTGGGATGCCCAGCACCCCACACGGTTCTGCCCGCCGATGGGCCAGGTGGTCGTCCGGTCCAACGCCAAGGCCCGCGACCCCGACGGCTGCGTGGTCTGGGGCCGCCGCGCGAAGACGCTGATCATCGAGACGGCGCCCGTCACCCCCGAGACCTCGCCGAGCCTCTTGCCCGAGTACATGGCCTGGGTGCAGGCGGGCTCGCCGCCCTTTGAGGACGACGAGGCCGAGACCGCGCGGCCTTAGAACCCGACCATCACGCCCGCGACGAGGCTCGTGCCGCCCATCCGCAGGGCGCGTTTGGTGTCGGGCTCGCCATACCCAAAGGGCTCGGTGACCTGCACGAACGCGCCGAACCCGAGCTTCTCCGGGGGCATCCGGGTGAGCTCCAGGGCCGCGCCCAAGCTCGCCCCGGTGTAGCCCGCGCCGACGCCGAGGCCGATGACGCCTTTGGCGTCGAGGCGGAAGTGGTCGCCGAAGGGGGCGCCGAAGGCCCGCACACGGAGCTGGGCCTCAAACCGCCAGGCCTCAAAGTCGACCCACTGCTCGTGGCTGAGCATCAGCGTGGGCCCCAGACGCCCGCCGACCCGGCCCACACCGAAGCCCAGAGAGTTCTGGCGCAGGCCCGCCGACGGCAGATCGCTGGTGAAGGTGCCGTAG